>PUMX01000415.1 GCA_003552485.1 Candidatus Hydrogenedentota bacterium | reverse complement strand
TCCCACACGCTCATGATGGGATCGAGCGCAACTTCCGCGCGGCCCGTGGCGACGAGCAGATACGCGTAGGCGTCCGCCCATCCGTAACGATACCCTGCGAGGTCCTGGAACCGCTGAAACGCCTCCGCGCGCCCATAGTGCGGGAAACTCGCCACGTCGGCGTGGGTGACCAGACCTTCGCGCAACGACGGTGTCGTGGAGCATCGGGCGGGACGTCCGTTCCACCAGCAGCCGAGCCCGTCGGCGGCCGCGATCATCTCATTCAGCGCGGGGAAATACGCGGCCCCAACGCTGGGTTGTCCCTCGAGCTCCAACCCAATGAGCACCGCATACAGCGGCGCGCCGCGCACAAACGCGCGCGTGCCGTCAATGGGATCGATAATCCACCGGTGTGTGGCGTCTTCCGCGCCGTCGTCCCCATACTCTTCGCCAACGATGGCGTGGGCGGGATAGGTTTCCTCGATCCGTTGGCGGATAAGTTGCTCGGCTTCGCGGTCGGCGATGGTTACCGGCGATTCATCGGCTTTCTGATCCGGTTTTAGACCAGTCTGGTAATAGCCCAGCGTCCGTTGCCCCGCCTGCCAGGCGGTCTCGGTCGCGAATGCCAGATACTTGCGCAGGGGTTCGCTCATGAATGCTTCCTAACCATGACAAAAGCCTCGCATCCCGGGGCCACCGCTAATGCGGCGGCCGGGTATGCGCCAGCTTACTTACTCTTTGCTTTCTTCTTCCTGTCTTGCTGGCTCTTCTTCTCGTCTTGCTGCTGGCCCTTCTTGCTCTCCTGCTGGCCCTTCTTTTCGTCTTGCTGCTGACCCTTCTTGCTCTCCTGCTGGCCCTTCTTCTTGTCCTGCTCGCCCTGTTTCGTTTCGGGCTTGGCCTCGATCTCCGTTCGGGTGCGGGCGCTGAGGATCTTGATGTCGTGAATATGGAAATCCGAAACGGATTCCAGGTCAATTTCGCGCTGGAACCGTTCCGTGAGGCCTTCGAGAAGGTCTTTGTTTTCGTTGCGCAGCCGCCGCGCCACGTCGGGATGCACTTGCAGGATGACCCGTTTCTCTTTGCTTGCGCAGAACAGATTCTGCAGTTTGCGCAAGGTGTCAAGCGTCACTGTGGTGACCGAGCGGACCATGCCGTTGCCTTCGCAATATGGGCATGTCTGCGACAAGGCTTTGGTGAGGTTGTGCTTAACCCGCTTGCGCGTCATCTCGATCATGCCCAATTCATTGACTTCCGATACCGTGGTCTTCGCCCGGTCTGTCTTGAGCGCATCTTGCAGGCGCTTAATTAGTTCGCGCCGGTTGCGCTCATACTTCATGTCGATGAAGTCAATGACAATGATGCCGCCCAAGTCGCGCAACCGGCACTGGCGCGCGATCTCATCGGCGGCGTCGAGATTCGTCTTCAGCACCGTGTCTTCGAGATGCTTCTTGCCCGTGAACCGGCCGGTGTTAACGTCAATGGCGATGAGCGCCTCGGTGTGATCGATGCAGATGTGGCCGCCGCTCTTCAAAAAGACCTTGCGCTGCATGGCCTTGTGGATTTCTTCCTCAACGCCGTACTTGTCGAATATGGGTTGGCGCAACCGGTACAGCTTCACGCGCTTGCGCAAGTTGGGCGCGAATGTTTCGAGGAAGTTCAGGATCCGGCTATATTCCGCCTCGTTGTCGACGGTCAGCTTGTTGACATCCGCAGTGAATGTATCGCGCACGACACGCAAGACGGGGCTCAAGTCCTCGTGGATTAAGCAAGGCGCTTTCATATTCTCCATGCGCCCTTGCGCCTTGGACCACACGCGCATCAAGTACTTGAGGTCCGCCTCAAAATCCTCCTTGGATTTGCCTTCCGCCGCCGTGCGCATGATGAGCCCGACATTCTCAGGCCGGATCTTTTGCAGGATCTTCTTTAGGCGTTCCCGCTCCTTTTCGCTCTCGATCTTGCGGGACACGCCCAGATGCTTCACGGTCGGCATAAGCACGAGGTAGCGGCCCGGAAGCGTGACGAAATTCGTCAAGCGGACACCCTTGGCGCCCAGCGTATCCTTGGCTACCTGCACCATAATGTTCTGGTTACGGTTGAGCAGGCTTTCGATGCTTGCCGGCCGCCGCCGTGAATGGCCGCGGGGCCGGGCCGTGCCCTCGACGAAATCGAAATCGCCGGTCCCTTCCATGCCGGCAATGTCGGACACGTAGAGAAAGCCGTTCTTGCCAAAGCCAATATCGACAAACGCCGCCTGGATGCCCGGCACGATGGAATCGACGCGCCCCTTGTAAATATTGCCTACAACGCTCCGGCTCTCTTGGCGTTCGATGTTAAGCTCGACGAGGCGCTTGTCTTCGGTCAAGGCGATCCGCGTCTCGAGTGGTGTGACATTTATCAGAAGTTCTTTCATAAGCGCTCCACTAATTGTTTGGCAGCGCTCGAGTCAACAAGCGCTCCGGTTCGTTCGACCGGCAACAGGACGGCTTCGGCGTGTGCGACGCCAAAAACGGCGGATACAATCTCGTAAGGTTTAACGAGTCCTTCAGCGCACACGCTCAAGTCAATGTGTAGATAGATTCCGTCGGCTGTTAGCTGGTGTACGTGCTGTTTCAGGTCGATTTCCTTGAGTTTGCGTTGTTTGCGGCGAAAACAAGGGAAATACCCCGCTGCTTCGAATTGCGTTATCGCGTCGGCGCGCCAACGCAGGTCCGTCACCCGGTAGCGCAGGCGCTTGACGGCATGCTGAATGCCGGGCGCTCCAGGCGGCAGGCGGCGTTGCCACAATAGGCGGATGCCGGCAGGCAGCCATGGACGCAAGCGCTCAGCGAACTCGGCGGCCGAGCAAGGCGCGGTCAAGGTGAGGTCCACGTATTCACACTGGCTCAAATGCCCGAGCCCAAGCGGCGGTCCGCTTTGCGCCAGCCACGGCCCCCGGTCACCCCGGGCG
The DNA here is from genome assembly GCA_003552485.1 of Candidatus Hydrogenedentota bacterium. Lineage (GTDB taxonomy): Bacteria > Hydrogenedentota > Hydrogenedentia > Hydrogenedentales > SLHB01 > PUMX01. The sequence goes on along the minus strand of PUMX01000415.1, from coordinate 1,617 downwards.
CGGGCGATGGGAAGCCCGGCTTGAAGCGCGGCGTTACGAATCGCTGCAACGAGCTCTTGCGGCCCCAACCATTGAGCCGGCCTTTCCCGGGCGAAGCGCGCCCGGATTATCGCCATACCGCCCTCCGTTCGTTATGCGGCTTTCTCCGTGACGCCAAAGGCCGGGTGTGCTTGCTGGCTCCGTTTGGCGAGATTGCATGGGGTTCACGTCCTGCTGGCGTCATGGAACGCGCGGCCATCACCGGTGGCCCGCCTGGGGCATGGGTTGCGACTGATCCACCCCTTTGTCTGCGAACATGCCTCGAGGTATGTTCACAGACAGCATGGCGCCCACGCACATCATGGTCATGAGATAAAACGAGCCGCCATAGCTCAAGAACGGCAACGGAATGCCCGTGACCGGCATAATGCCGATGGTGATCGCAATATTGACGAACACATGAAAGCCCAGGATAGTGACCGCGCCCGCTCCGACCAGCGTGCCCCGAAGCTCGGGCGACCCGCGCGCCAGCGTCAAGCCGCGTAGCAGCAAAACGCCAAACAAAGCGATGACCGTCGTCGCGCCAACGAACCCCATCTCCTCGGCCAGCAACGAGAAGATGAAATCCGTATGATGCTCGGGCAGGAAGCTGAGATGGGTCTGCGTGCCCTCGCGAAAGCCTTTTCCACTCATGCCCCCGCTGCCCACGGTGATCATCGTCTGGATGGTTTGCCATCCTTTACCCTGCGGGTCAGAGGCGGGATCGCGAAAGGTCAGGATCCGGTCCTTCTGATAGTCCTCGAGCTGACTCCACCCGACCGGGGCCGCCGCGAGCACAGCGAGAACAACCGCCGCTAGGTGCCAGCGTTTGCACCCGGCTACATAGAGCATCACAAAAAGCACGGGAACCATTAGCATGGCCGTGCCAAGGTTCGGCTGTCTCAGAATAAGGGCAATCGGGATGCCCGCAATGACGAACGCCAAGAGAAAGAACGGAAACCAGCGGATTCGTTCCTTAATCGTGCTGAAGTACCAAGCGAGCATGTATATAAGGGCCAGTTTCGCGAACTCAGATGGTTGCCCGCCGATGGGCCCAAATTCGAGCCAGCGTTGCCCGCCTTTTACGGTCGTGCCCCAGATAAGCACCATGATCAAGAGGACAATGGACAGTATGTAAAACACCGGCGCCAGCGATATCAGAAACCGGTAGTCCAGGCATATGATGATCGCTGCGAGCACACCGCCCATGCCCAGCCACGCCAATTGCTTGACGTAATAGGGTATTTCCGAATAAGCGCTCCGGCTTGCGCTATACAGCGTCAGCACGCCCGCAACCGCGAGAGCGCACGCCGCCAGCATCAACCAGCGGTCCGCCAGCACAAGGTTGCGCCTGTTAAAGATACCCATGTGCGCATGCATGATATCGAGTTCACGCAGGTTGCTCACGAGTCGTCGTCCTCTTCTTCCTCGCCTTCGCCGTCCTCGCCGCGCGCAACCGTGAATGCTTCGTCGCGCGGCGCGCGCTCCTCGTAGAAGTACTCGATAACCTCACGGGCGAGCGGCGACGCCACCGCGCCGCCGGCGTGTCCGTGTTCAACGAGCACGCTTACCGCAATGCGGGGGTAGCGGTCGGTTACG
>PUMX01000126.1 GCA_003552485.1 Candidatus Hydrogenedentota bacterium | reverse complement strand
CAGGATAGCGTTGACCAAGTCGTCGATACTGATCCAACTCACGAACTGCTGGCCGCTGCCCAGCGGCCCGCCGAGTCCGAGTTTGAAAGGGGTCAACATCTTCGGCAGCGCGCCGCCATTCCGGGAAAGCACCATCGCGATACGCGGATTGACCACGCGGATACCCGCTTGCGCGGCTGGCTGCGTAGCAGCCTCCCATTCGGCGCAGACCGTGGAAAGGAAATTGGCGCCCGGCCCGGCGTCTTCTTCCAGCAGTTCATCGCCGCGGTCTCCATAGTAATTGACGCCTGAAGCAGACACGAGGACTTCTGGCTTGGGATCCAACGCCGCGATTGTCCGGCTGAGCAACTCCGTGCTCTTGACGCGGCTGTCCCGAATGCGGGCTTTGCGTTTTTGGGTCCAGCGGCCGCCCGCTATGTTCTCGCCCGCAAGGTTCACCACGGCCTCGATGCCTTGCAGGGGGGCCGCATCCAATTCCGCTTCCTCCGGCGCCCACACCGGGTGATTGCTGGGATTCGGGCGCCCCTTGCGAATGAGTCGAACCGTTTCGTGTTCTCTTTCCGCAAGCCGCTGGCAAAGCGCGGCGCCAATCAACCCGCTGGAACCCGTCACCAGTACTTTCATTGGAATCCCTTTCGTTCGTGCGCCTTCCCCGTAACGCTGCAGCTCCCCGCCGTATGGAATCCGTGGAGCCGCCTGTAACTTTACCCGAAACAGCTGCGGGAGTTATAGGGGCTTGTCATGAACACCGTGTACTCCAGCGGAAAGAGAAAGCGGCGCCCCGAAAAGGAGCGCCGCAGGTGGCAGCATGTCGCGGTGGGCCGGTCTGATCAGAAGAGACCGAGAAGGAAAGACACGACGCTTGGGCCGGTAGTAACGATGAGGATCGTAGCCAGTACACTCGTTAGCCCACCGACGAACATAATGTTTCGGCTTGTCACCAAGCCGCTGCCGTACGCGATGACGTTGGGCGGCGTCGAGATGGGCAGGCCCATGGCGTAGCTCGACGAAACGGCGATCATGACAGCCAGCACCTGAAGCATATGCCCATCCTCGAATCCCGCGCCGAGGGCAAGGCCTATCGGCAACACAATGTTAGCCGTGACCGTGTTGCTGATGATCGTGCTCAGCGTCACCGTGATGACGCAGCAAACCGCCACGAGCAAGAAGAACGACAGTTCTTCGAAGGGAAAAGCGCCCATAATCCAGTCATCGAGCCCGGTCGCGGTTATGCCGGACCCCAACGCGATGCCGCCGGCCATCAGAATGAGCACATCCCACTCAAGACGATTGAAGTCCTGGCGGCTAATGATCTGGGTGATAGTGAATACCGCCGCCGGAACCATCGCCACCACAGCGTTCGGCACGCCGTGAATCGGCGTGGTGAGCCAGAGGGCAACGGTCACTGCAAACGTTATGTAGACCACCCATGATTTGAAATTGAGCTTTAGCGAAGCGGGAAGATGCAATTCGAGGAGGTGCGTCTTTGGTTTGAAAACAAACAGCAACGCAATCCACATTACCACGAGAGTTCCTACGAGCAGCGGCACCGAAAAGACCATCCATTCGAGGAAGTTGATCTCAAGGCCCCGCTGTTCCAACTGGGCCAGGGCGATGGCGTTTGGCGGCGTGCCAATGGGCGTGCCAATGCCGCCAATGTTCGCCGCGAACGGCACTCCCAGAACCAGCCCGATGCGAAACCTGTCGGTATCGGCGATCTGGGCGGCTAACGGCGCCACCAGCACAACCATCATAGCGCTCGTAGCGGTGTTACTCATCCACATGCTGAAGACAGCCGTGATCAGCATAATGCCTGCGAGAATCCCGTACGGGGTCTTACCAAAAGGGCGCAGAAGCACGGAGGCCATCTGCACGTCGATACCTTGCTTCTGAACGCCCTTTGCAAGGATGAATCCCCCAAGGAACAAGTAGATGATGTGATTGCTAAGGGCGGCAAAGACATCTGTATACTCGATGTCCACGTCAAGCTGCGGGATGGCGAGTAACCATACTTGACTGACGATGACCAATAGACTCGTTGCGAATAACGGAATGGCTTCGGTTACCCAAAGGACCAAGGCGATGGCGAAGATCGCGCCCATGCGCCGCTGGGATTCCGTCATGGAGTCGGGCAACAGGAAATAGGCAACGATCCCGGCCAGTATGGCGAGGCCAAACAATGCGATATTGGCCCAAACCGGCCGCGTGGAAGTCTGGACGGGAGCATCGCCCCCTTTTGTTTCTGCGCTCACTACAACAATCCTTTCTTACAGACAAACCGCCCCAAAGGGCGCATTGGGGAACCCGCTTATCGGTGAGACGAGCGGGAGAGGGGTTTCGCGGAGCCATTATCATACCACGCTGAGGAGGCTGATGAAACTGTAGAAATATTGTCATGTTTGCTGGATTTGTTGGGCAGCCCTTCCCCCCTCCCGCGTAAGGTAATCAGCACAGGAGCGGGGCGCGGCGGCTTCTATTGCTCGGTTCCTGCATTGCAACCAAGGCTTTTGGTATTATGCGGAGCGATACACCGCCGTTCGCCTGCTCCACTTCCTATGAAGCGAGCCGCCGAAACTCCCGTCAAACCAAGGAAAGAAATTCTATCGTGTCACAGCAAAGCATTTCGGAGGCATCGTTTGATCGCCCAGGCTTCTGGGCGCTTATTGCCATGCAGTTTCAGGGCGCGTTCAATGACAACTGCTACCGAATGCTGATTGTGTTGTTCCTGCCGTTGGCGCTGATGCCCGACGATTTCCCGTCAACCGAAGTTGCTTTCGCGCTGTTTAATGGCGCTTACCTGATATTTCCTGGGCTCTTCGGCGCATTGTCTGATCGCTTCAGTAAACGGACTATTTCGATCGCGACGAAGTATATCGAGTTGGTGGTAATGACGATGGCGCTGCTGGGATTCTGGCTGCAAAGCGCTTGGTTCCTGCTGTTCGTGCTCTTTCTTATGGGAACCCAGAGCGCGTTCTTTAGCCCGTCAAAATACGGCATCTTGCCCGAGATTCTGCCTAAAGGCCGCCTGCCGTGGGGAAACGGATACATACAGATGGGCACCTTTGTGGCCATTATTCTCGGACAGGCGCTAGGCGGCACGTTGTTGGATTGGTTTCAGGAGCAGATTGTTGTCGCCGGCTTGATCCTGTTGGGATTCACCGGCGCCGGCGTGGTATGCGCCCACTTCATTACGCGTCCGCCGCCGGCGGAACCAAGTCGAAGGATTCCGTGGAACCCCTGGCATGGGCTTCCCCACTATCTGAAGCTGTTCTACGCGGATCGCTGGCTTTTCGCAACGCTTTTGGGGGTGACGTATTTCTGGCTGGCCGGCGCGTTCGTGATGCAAAATATTATCGAATATGGATTGGCTACGTTTGAAGAAACGGTGACGCTGTCGCTTGTCTTTTTTGAGTGGAGCATGGGCACGGGTACGCAGACGGGGCTTCTTACGGCGAGTTTGTCGCTGGGCATCGCATTGGGCAGCCTGTTGGCCGGTTACGTGAGCCGAAACCGCATTGACCTGCGTATCGTGCCTTACGGGGCCTTTGGGCTATCTCTGTTTTCCCTGCTCCTCGCGATTCCTGCGTACAACTTTCTGTCTACGCTGATCCTCATGTTCATGCTCGGAGGGACGGCGGGGTTCTTCGTTGTGCCGCTTGCGGCAATGCTTCAACACCGTTGTCCGGAGACTGTGCGCGGTGGAATGATCGCGGCGCTGAACTTTGTAACGTTCTCCGGCATGACCCTGGCCGCGGGGCTGTTTTTTGTTTTGTTTAGTGTGGCGGGTCTTTCGCCGACTAGTTTGTTCTTGCTGCCGGCCGTTGCGACTTTCGTCGTAGGGTTGGCGTTCTGGTATATTGTGCCTTATGCGCCACGCTAAATCAGGGCGCGCAAGATGATGCACACCACGGCCAGGCTCATTTGGTTTGGGGAGCCGGGCTTTTTTGTTAAGAGGCGTCTTTTTCCGGATTCAAGGCCATGTATCTCACAAAACTGATCGTGCGGTTGTTGGGGGCCACCGTCTACCGCCCCCGGGTGTTTGGAAAGGCCAATATTCCTGTGGATGGCCCCGTGCTCATGACGGGAAACCATATGTCGGTGATTGATGCGTTGTTTATCCAGAACGCGATGCGCCGGCCCGTGCATTTCCTTATGTCGCAAGATGTCTATGATACGGCGCTTGCGCGCCGAATCGCGCGCCTGCTCAACATCATCCCCGTCGAGGCGCTTGACGGAGGAAACGTACAGGAATGCGCGTTTTCCGGAGCACGGAAGGTGCTGGAGGAGGGCGGCGTGCTGTGCATATACGGCGAGGGCCGCATGACCCGCGGCGGCCATGAGCTGAATTTGCGCGGAACCCTGGAAGCATTGGGGGACCTCGGCGATACAGCAGTTGTGGCGGCCCACGTTGACCGTCTGCTGGGGCCCGTGTACAAGTTCAGTAATGGCCGCTTTCGCTTCCGCCGGCCCCAAACCATTCCCTACGTGGTGACCACGTCCTTTGGCGTTCCCCAGCGAAAAGGTGTGACGGCAGAGGCGATCCGGCGCGGCATAAGGACAGAGGGCAACCGGGCCTACAT
>PUMX01000528.1 GCA_003552485.1 Candidatus Hydrogenedentota bacterium | reverse complement strand
TGCTTATACATCCGTACAATCTCCTATGATGGTTTCCTTCTTTTGAACCCATTCTCCAGGCGTTCTGCAAACAGATCCCGGGGCTCCACTAATTCCCGCCATTATGTCATAGGCCAATCGGTATAAGCTACCCCAACAGAAGGGCAAATCACCGACTCCATCTTCAAGTTTGGTATATACCGTCAACGAAGGGCGTACATGGCGCAGTGGGTTGTTGAGCCACGTTCATACACGGGCCCTGCTGCCGTTTTGATGGAGCCGCCTTCGAGGCGGAATTCGGTAGAAGACTCGTGTAAGCGCCGGCAAGATGCCGACAGCACGAAAAGCCCCCTTGAAAGGGGATTTAGGGGATGTTCTTCCACGCGCCGCCCGTTTTTCCCGTAACGCTGGGGCTACTACGGACCGCGGAAGAGATCGATTTTTTTGGGGGGCTAAAGGAAGAGCCCCTGGCGCCCGCCAGGGGCTTGCTCAACTGTTCTTCAAATCGAACGTGTCTCGGCCTTCAATTAGTCAAAACCGAGCACACCGATGATGCCTGCAAGACCTTGAGACACTGGCGCGGGCGAATTACCGAAGCCCGCCTGCCACCGGATAAACCGGACGTGGCCGTCCATGTACAGCACGTTTGCGCCGCCGGGGACATGGTTGAATCCTTCCGGCGCCGTGGCGATGAGGTCGGCCATCACAAAAACGTCGCTCTGCGCCATTGCCGAAGCCGCCGGATTGTTGATGTCGGTGATCATGAAGCGCTCAATGCCTTCCCTCATCCTCAGAATGTTTTCGCCGCCAGCATTGCCGACATTTTGCGCAGGCTGCCCTACGGCCGCAAATGCGTTTGCGTTTGTCTCGCTGATGTCAATATCGCTGTCCGAAAACCTGAGGAGGTTATTAATTTGTGTTGGAGTCGGCGGAGTGTCCAAAGCATCTTCCGCAGCTGCAAACGCCTCATACAACGCAACAAACTGCGCTGGCGCAGCTTCGACGCCTTCCGGCAGCTCGAGTCCAAGACCGGCCAACACCGCCGCCGGTATCGGGTCCACGCCATCGTCCAAACGGTCCATCACCCAGCCCATGTACCAATAGCTCTTGTCGATCTGGCTATGGCCGCGCTGGCCCGTGTGACAATGGTAACCGAACTCCATGAGCCCGGTTGCCGGCGAATACAACTCGTTCACACCCTCGCCGGGATCGGACGGGCAATAGACGATTTTGGGGTCGGTCAGATACTCAGGGTAAATGGAGGGGACATATGGGCCCGTCTTAACCCGCATATGCAGCGGGCTCACGATGGGAAAGTCCGCTTCGTCACAGTTATGACGGGGGCCAATGTATACATGCATTCTCGGGTACATCTCGCCCCGCGATTCGTTAGCGTACATCTTGTACACCAAGCCCCACTGCTTCAGATTACTCGCGCAGCTTATGCGCCGCGCCGCCTCGCGCGCCCGCGCCAAAGCTGGCAGCAGAATAGCGGCGAGGATGCCGATGATCGCGATGACCACCAGCAATTCGATCAGGGTAAAGCCGTGTTGTTTACTGTTGCTGTACATGTCATGTTCCTTTCTAGGGCGCCTAGGAGCATCCCTGTCTAGACCTGTATTACAGGTTCCGCCCAGCCTATTGCTTCACCATCCAAATCGCATAACCTGCTGCCGCTCAGTTAGTTGCCTGCTCCTCACCTCCTCAATGGTCCGCTTGGGGCGATATGTCTTTGTGCTCATAGCCGTATTAGAGTACACACTTAACTGTGTATTTAGAGTATCATGGTTCTGCTTCGTTGTCAAGTCGTATTGTGCTACTAGGCTAAGACGGTGGCGCGCTTGGGGTTCGTCCTTACGAGGCGCTCCCGGTTCGAGAGCAGACGAGCAGACCCTTCGACGAGAATTCCCATTCCCAAGACGGCTTTTTGTTACATCTTGTAATCCGCAATTCAAAGGCAAGCTTGCGGTTCTCTACGGCTTCGCGGCTTGGCGTGAGCTGAGCGAGGGCTCACGCAAGGGTGCGAAGCCGCGAAGATACGTCCCCCTAAATCCCCCTTCATAAGGGAGACCTTGTGTTACATCCCGCTGAATTCCTATTCAAGAGGGGGGTTGAGCGCGCGCAGCGCGCGATACTCCTGGATCCCATGAACCCACAAAACGGACCCCGGCAGGGGTCCAAGAACCCGCGCTTCTGCGACGCCTGCCAAGCGCGAAGAGGATTTGTTACGCGCCGTTCAGGCGCCGTCGTTACGCGAGTCTCGTCGATCAGCGAAAGGTTCCTGGAAGGATAAGGCGTCCGTTTGACCGTAGATTACAAGGCAGGTGAATGCGGTGGCTGCGCGCAGCCGGGCTCAACCCGGCCAAAAAGAGAAACGAACGGCTCACATGCTGCGCATGCGGAGCCGTTCGCAAGGACAAGGATGGATCCGTACTTCTCGTGTGCCGAAGCGCCGAACAGACGGCGGCGCTGTCTTAGCTCTGCTCTGATTCGTCGCTATTTTGCGTGGTTTCGGATTCTTTGCTCTCGCTGGGGTTTACCGTTTCCTTGAACTCAGAAATCGCGGATCCCAATGAGCGTCCGACCTGCGGCAGTTTGCCCGCGCCGAAAATCACCAGCACGATGAAGAGAATGATGAGCAGTTCACCAATACCGGGTTGCCACATGGAAAAGCTCCTTCGGTGCGACCGCACCGCGTTGTATACTCGACACTTGGATTATAGAACACCCTTGGCACGGGGCGCAACACTTTAAACGGCGTCAGCCAGCGGCCTGCGGCGCCACGCACATCTTCGCAAACCGTTGCGGCCTGCGCCGCGTCAATCCGCCACCGCTGTGTCGGGAAGCGTCAGGGCCCGCAAGATCGTGCCGGTCGCCTTCGATTTGTTCAAGACGTAGAAATGAATGCCCGGCGCATCATTCTCGACAAGCTCCTCGACTTGGCGCGTGGCGTAATACACCCCCACGTCGAACTGGCCCTGCGGATCATCGGCGTGGGCCTCGAGGCGTTCAAGCAGTTGCTCGGGCAAGCGCGCCTTGCACAGTTTCGCAATGCGTTTGATCTGCTTTACGTTAGTTACCGGCAGGATACCCGGAATCAGCGGCGCATTGATGCCCGCCTTTTCGCAACGATCGCGGAAGCGGAAAAAGTCCTCATTGTCGTAGAACAGCTGGGCGATAACGATTTCGGCGCCCGCGTCGACCTTGCGCTTGAGATTGTCGAGGTCAGCTTGTGGATTAGGGGCTTCCTGATGTACTTCGGGATAGCCGGCCACGGCGATGCCAAAATGCGGGAACTCGCTGCGAATCAGCTCAACAAGCTCGTTGGCGTAGTGCAAGCCGCCGTCAACGGGGGTAAAGTGGGTCTCGCCCTTGGGCGGATCGCCCCGCAATGCGACGATGTAGTCGACCCCGCGTTCCGTCGCCTCCTGCAAGTACGAACGCAACTCGTCCACCGTCGCGCCCACGCATGTCAAGTGTGCGCCCACCGGCTTGTGAAACTGGCTTTTGACGCGCGTAACTATGTCGAGCGTCTTATCGCGGGTCGTGCCTCCCGCGCCATACGTGCACGTAATATACGCGGGGTCGAACGTTACAAGGTCCTCGAGATTCGCGAACAACTCGGCGTCGGACTCTTTGGTCTTCGGCGGATATAGTTCAAACGACAGACCGAACTTACCGGGACCGTAGTGATCCAAGAGTTTCACGGCAGATTACCCCCGTCGGTTGGTTTTCTTGTGTAGCACATCCCAAGCCTGTTTGAAGAATGTAAGTCTAGCAGGTATCGCGAAAACCTTCAAGTGGACGGGCGGCGCCCAGAGCCGGTTGCGCGCTACGTCACCCATATAGCAGGGCGGTAGGCGCAAAATACCCCGCCTGTCACAATGGACCGTTTGAGGGTTTTTCAAGCCACTCATGGTTGGAAGATGCGGAGCGACCCGCTGGCCGCCCCGGCCTCGTCCGACTGCATGCGCCTATGGGTTCTGGTTTTGGCCGACAAAAGATTAGATACATGACAAGGATTGGACATATAAAACAATAGATCAGGATGCTTGACAGTACTGTGAGGGTTCGGCTAGACTTCGCCGCTCTGGACGCTTGCTACGTTAGGCAATGGGCCACGGACCTTAGCATCCGGGCCAGACTGGAGGACAATATGTGCAAGAGAAGTGGTTTCACGCTCATCGAACTGCTTGTAGTAATCGCGATCATTGGCATACTGGCGGCCATTCTGTTGCCCGCCTTAGCCCGCGCGCGCGAGGCGGCGCGGCGGGCATCGTGCGCCAACAACCTCAGACAGATCGGGGTGATGCTAAAAATGTACGCCAATGAATCCCGGGGGGAGGTTTATCCGCCGATGAAGACGGTGGGCTGCGACGGTTCCGTGCGGGCCATGGAACAGTTGTTCAACCCGGAATCGGTGTATCCCGAATACCTCACGGATTTCAATGTGCTCATTTGTCCGAGTGCGCAGGGCGGCTCCGACGCCGTGAGCCGTTGGGACGAAGGCGACACGCCGAGTCCGTTCTGGCGGGAATGGGAGGGACCAGATGGTGAAGGGAGTCACGACGGCGTCGTCCAGCCTTGCGAGGTGGGGGATTACCCCT
>PUMX01000315.1 GCA_003552485.1 Candidatus Hydrogenedentota bacterium | reverse complement strand
CCCCGGTTGACGAAAACCTGCGAGCCGGTCGTGTGCCGCATGTTTGCCCACGCGGAAACGCTGAACGCGTCCATATCAAACGCCGCGCCATCCTCGACGACCGCCATGCTGGCTATACCATCAAACGCGACTCCCGCATCCGGCGCCGCGCCATGGGCGATGGGCGCGAGCGTGAACAGAACCGCCGCCGACACCGATACGACGAGACGCAGCATGGGCCTGGTGGAAAGCTTCAAAGAGGAAATCATCTCTATTCTCCTTCACGTTCGTGCAAGATTTCGGATATACACACGCTGCCGCACAGCCGCTCGCGGTGCGCGTTTAAAGCCGAGCGGCCGAGCGGTTCTGACTGATTTTGATTGTTGGCGGTCCAATACAATCCACGTATAGGGCTGACCCTAAAACGCAGAACCTTGTTACCCACCGCGTCACTCCGGCCAGGTTTCCTCGGGCGCCGGCGGAACCGGCGGATCCAGCAGGACGGGTTCCGCGTAGTCGTCCTCCATCACGTAGGGCAGCTTATAAACCTTCTCTCCGGTCGAGTTCGTGAAGTACAGCCGGGATATCGAGTTCGCGCTCGAATCGCTGTCGGTCCACACGGCGAAGAACGGTTCGACGGGATTGTGCGGACGGCGCAGGTAACAGTGGTTGAACAAACTATCGCGCGTGACCCGCCGCTCGATGGGCCACCACTCGCGATCCGGATCGGTGGTGCTCCATACGCCGACTTCGCCGCCGGTAAAATACGGTTGCGGACCCAGCAGCGCGGGCGCGATCAGCGTCCACTTATCGCCGTCGATGTACAGGCTGCCCATGTCGTAATTATGATCCGAAGTTGTGATGGGCGTCGTCCGCCACTCGGCGCCGGTCCAGCGCGTGATCTTCCAGACACGCGGATCGTTCTCGGGCGCGGGCGAGGCGCCGAAACTGGTGATGTACAAGATGACCGGATGCCCGTCATCGTCAAACAGCAGCTTGCTGGGATAGGCCACCTTGCCTTGGGCCTCGTAGTCGATGATCAGCGCGGGATTGTGTATCTCATCCAGCGGCGTCTCGACAGGCGTTCCATCGACGGTCGTCCAGGTCTCGCCGAAGTCCGTGGTCTGCACGTAATAGAGGTTGGTGCGCCGATCCACGTTGCCGTCGGGGTGGTAGTTGAACGCTGTGCCGACCTTCTGGCCGTCCACGCGGCTGACCTGATAATGTCCGCCAAAGCCCACGAGTTTCGGCAGCGTATCGGCGGGTTCTTCGGCCCATTCGTCGCCTTCGCGATGGGTTTCCCAGTACAATTCGCGGCCATCGGTGTAGAGCGTAAGCAAGTGGAGAAAGCCTTCGCCGGGCACGGGCCAGATTTGCGAGTACGTCTGTTCGCGTTCGATGATCTGTTCGAAACTGTTGATGCAGTAGGGTTCGGCGCTGCGGAATATCTGACCGGGCCTGCGCCGGCTGCGGCCCGCGAGAAACACCCAGACGTGGCCATCTTCGGCAATGGCTACGCTGGGGTTGTCGTGGGGGTCGTCTACGCCCCGCTGATCGCGCACGATCACGGGCTTTGGCACGCGGTGGTTCTCGTGATCGTAGTAGCTGATCATGGTCATGAGATACCGGTCTTCCGGGCCGGTGTCGCCGCCGTACACGAAGAAAGTCTTATCCACCTCGGGCGCGTAGACGGCCATGGGCGTGAGCGTGTGGCCCCACGCGAAAGAGAGCGGCCCCGAATACTTGAAGTAGGGCCAATCGTAGGACGGGACCTCGGGGCTGTCCACAATAGGCCGGTGCGCCCACCAGATGCCGCGATACCCGTCAATGCGGTTGTCGAAGATCTTGAAATCCGTGGCGTGTTCGGCGTCGCCCCATTCGCTACGTACCGCGATGCGCGCGCGGTAGGTCTTGTCTGCGGGAAGTCCGTCAAGGCTCGCTTCCCATTCTCCGGGTTCGCCGGTGATTTCAAGCTGGTCGCTGTAATCTTCGCCGTTAAGCTCCACGGTGACGTCTTCCGGCTCGACGGGCGCGTAGCCCCGGATTGCGAAGCGGAACGCCTCATCCGGTTGGAGCAAGCCCGCGAAATGATCCGGCGAGGTCACCACGATGTCCGGCGGCGTGGGTTCGAGCGCGACGTCGATCGAGGCGGCGGCGAGTTCCGTATGGTCAGCCGTGATCGTGTATTCGCCCGGTTCCACGTGGGTCCATCTGAAATGCGCACTGGATTGGCCCTCGGCAATATCCACGGCGGCAGGTTCAAGCGCGCCGCTTTCCGCCGTGACGACGCTGCGATAGCCGCGAGTAAGCGGCGCCCCATCCTCGTCTACCGCCTTCACGGTCATATGGATGCTATCCCCGGGCGCTGCTTGAATCGCGCGGGCGTCAAACACGAGCGCCGCCGTATCCGCCGGCGATGCTGAGAACTCGACGATTTGTTCCTCGGGCAGGGCCCGATCGAAGATGATCATATCGCTGATGCCGCCTTCGAACGGCATTTCCCGGTCACCGGGCCGCGCGCCGATCTTCAATCCGGCGCCGACCACAAACTCGGGTGCGTGCCCCTCGCCGGCCAACTCGCCATCTACATAGAGCTTGACCGATTGCCCGGATCGCCGGAACGCGACGTGCCGCCAGCCATTGTTCGCAATACCGGGCGCGTTGATTACATTGCCGCCGGTGGGGGACCACAGGCGCAACTCGCCTTCACGGTTGTAGAACAACGTCCGGTTATCCCTGTCGTCGCCAAGGCCAGCTTGCAAGAACGTGTTAGCCATGCCGTCGCCGGTGAGGTTGAGCCACCCCATCACGGTCCAGTCACCCTCGCGGGGGATGATCTGTTCGTCCTCCGAAACACTGACGTGACTGTCCGCGCCGTCGAATTCGAGGGCGTGGCCTTGTTTGGAAGGCGTCTCGCGAGTCCATTCCGCGTCGACAATAGCGCCATGATTGGCCCGTGGCGAACGGTCATGCGCCGTGGCGCCTTCGCCCTCGTCAAGCGGCCAATATCCGATGGCCGGGTTGATGTGAAGCTCAAGCCTTGGTTTAGCCGCCGCAGGGGCGGGGGCGAACAAGCTGCCCGCCACGAGGCACGCCAGCAAGGCGGCGCCGAGCGAACGCGAAAGCCCCGATATCGAGCGTTCGAATCTGATGATCATTGCAGAGTCTCCTCCCCCAAATATGTGGTTACGGAGCCAATGCTCCGCGCCGGAAGCATACATGGCGGTTGTTCTCTTCGAGTACAAGCCGTCCCCTGCCAAGACAGCGCCTTATCGTAGTGCGGCAGTGTGCCGCCGCGCCATACTTGGAGTTGTTTACGGTACCCTTGGGCGGGAACGGAGTCAAACTCGCGCCGTCACTGACCTTCGTCCGGCGGCGTTGTGGCTTCCACATCCTCCGCGGGCCGGTTGGCAGGATCGAATGTAAAGGGAAACTCGAGCTGCTGGTTGCGGATGAAGCGGTAGTGTTTCATGAGGCGCAGCACTTGCAGTACGGGCGAGCCCGTATATGGAAGGTGGGGGTTCACCCGCGTCAGCAATTCTTGGACGATGCTTGGGAACTCCATCACGTGCGCAATACCCGCCTCACGCAGCAATTGGATGCTTCGCGCGCGTGGCCGGGACGTAATCGGCAACTCGGAGATGACGAGCACACATAGGAAATCCTGGCCCCCGAAGTAGTCACGCGCCGCCCCGAGTGCGTCGGCCTGGAAGATCTGGGCCAGTCCCGGCGTATTCTCGACAGCGGACGGATAGAACCGGTCGCCGTGCCAGGGACGCACCTCGACGACGGCCCGCGCGAGATTGGGCAAGTCGAGCGGATACAGTACGAACCCCGCGCCGGGTGTCTTCTCACGGGGCTCCGGATTCTCGACGAAGAGCTGCGGCCCATAGTCTCCGGCTGGCCGTCCGCCGGGCGGCTGATGCCAGTTTGCCCACACACGGAAACGGCACAACTCGAAGAAGCTGCGCACCAACTGATGGCTGACGTCGCCCATGAGGCCTTTAGAGATCCTTTAGCGCTTGTCCGATGGCGTGATCGGGATCCTCTTTCACGATGGCGTCCCCCATTTCCCGGGCGCGCTCGATACGGTCCAGCGCCTGATAGCACAGGCCCTTCTTCGCTAGAATGTCGAGCCGTGTAAACGACTCGCCATAAGCCGAGTAATGCTTGTCGTTTTCCACGTGTTGCAGCGATTCGTCATAGTGTTCAAGGGCGTCGCCGTAGTGTTTGCGCGCGTAAGCGACTTCCCCGCGCAAGAAATATCCCTCCGGATTACTCGGCTTGGATTCGAGGGACTTCTCCATGAGTTGATCGGCTGTTTCGAGGGCTTCGGCGGCCATTTCCTGCTTGCCGGCGTTCGCCGCAGCCCGGCCTAAGAGAAAGTGCGCCGCGAAATGCGAGCCGCCGTGCTCAAGCGCGGCTCGCGCATAGCCGGTAGCGTCGCCCCATTCGTTGCGGCGAAAACTGAGATGAGCAAGGCCCAGATATGCGCGCGCGTTGGTATGGTCAGCATTCAGTATGTCGTTAAATACTTGGCGGGCTTCTTCTTCCTTGCCTTGGTACAGCAGGCAGTACCCAAGGTCTATTCGCGGCGCGATCTGATCAGGCCGCCGGCGCACCACCTG
>PUMX01000395.1 GCA_003552485.1 Candidatus Hydrogenedentota bacterium | reverse complement strand
TCAGCGCATGTCGCCGCATAGCAAGCCCTCCTTCCAACTTTGCCTGGAAGAAGGAAAACAATATTAATGCCGATTTGTCAAGAGTTTTCAGACAGAGCCTAGCCGGCTGCCAGTCTGGCCCCGGCGGCTCAGCGGACCGTCTTGCTCCGGAGCACGGGAAGTCAGCGCGCCGCAGCGCAAAGGTCGTTGTTGTTTGGTAAACGCATCATCAGTGGGGGAGGCTGACAACGGTCCGGCGTTCACGGTAAGAGCGCATTCCGTACACAAACAGCCTTTGATTCTCGCCACGCCAAGATGCGATATCAAGGGGGCGCGCGCAACGCTACGTAAACAGTTCAACCAGCCTTTCCGTGAATCGAAGCGCTAGCAATCAAGCGTGTGGAAGGGAACTGGACCATTCAGCGGATGGCGCCACGCATAGGTAGTTCATTCTTCATAGACAAGCGAAAAAACGTACTGGAGAGGGAAGTCATGACGGCTATCGAGACAAATCTATTTCTTGATAATGTAGGGGTAATGTTCGACCGGGCGGTGCAGTGTGTCGAATTACCCCCGGGGCTCAGCGAGCATATTCGCGAGTGCGATTCGGTGTACAAGGTTTCCTTTCCTGTCGAGTTCGGTGAGGGCTATCACATGTTTTCGGGGTGGCGCGCCACCCACAGTGAACATCGGCTTCCAGCCAAAGGAGGCATTCGTTACGCTCCGGACGTAACCCAAGACGAAGTGGAAGCCATGGCGGCGCTTATGACCTTCAAGTGCGCTGTCGTCGATGTCCCCTTTGGCGGGTCTAAAGGCGGGCTGTGCATTGATCCGCGTGACTACAGCGCCGATGCACTCGAACGCATTACACGGCGGTTCACCCGCGAATTGGCCGCCAAGGGATACATTAGTCCCAGTCTTAATGTGCCCGCTCCCGACATGGGCACCGGCCCCCGCGAGATGGCTTGGATTGCCGACGAGTACCGCGCCCTCTACCCCAGTGACATTAACGCCATCGCCTGCGTCACCGGCAAGCCCCTGTCTCGCGGCGGCATGCCCGGACGCACTGAAGCAACAGGCCGCGGCATCCAATTCGGGTTGCGCGAGTTTTTCCGGCACGCGTCGGATGTGGCGGCCGCCGGTTTGGAAAGCGGACTGGCGGGTAAACGCATGGTCGTACAAGCGCTGGGTAACGTCGGCTATTACGCCGCCAAGTTCCTACAGGAAGAGGACGGGGTCCGCGTAACGGCCGTCATCGAAAGGGATGGCGCCATCGTGAACGAAGACGGATTGCCTGTCGAACGCCTTCGGCAATATCTCCTCGAACATGGAGGCGTGGCGGGTTTTCCCGAGGGAACCTATGTCGAGGAAGGCGCGCTTATCCTCGAATCTGATTGCGATATCCTGCTGCTCGCTGCGATGGAAAACCAGATCACCGCCGCCAACGCTCCTCGAATCAAGGCGCGCTTAATTGCCGAAGGCGCCAATGGCCCCGTGACGCCGGAGGCCGACGAGGAACTGCAACGCCACGGCATCGTCGTGCTTCCTGACATTTATCTAAACGCCGGCGGCGTCGTGGTGTCGTACTTCGAATGGATCAAGAACCTCTTTCACATCAGGCTCGGGCGGCTGGAAAACCGCTTGCACCAGCTTCGCGGCGAGTACATCGTAGAGATGATCGAGGAAGTCACGGGCAAGACTGTACCCGAACACCACGTCAAGCGCATAAGCGGCGGGGCCGATGAATACGCGCTGGCGCGTTCAGCGCTGGACGACACCATGCGAAGCGCCTATCGGCAGATACGCTCGACCAAGATGCGCCACGAGAAGGCGGACAGCCTGCGCATGGCCGCATGGGTGCTCGCGATTGAAAAACTTAACGCCAGTTTTGTTGAGGTAGGGATATAAGGTCATTCAGTTGACCACGAACCCTTCCTTCTCAAGGCGTTTTACAAGGTCTTTTTTCGTTGTTCTCGAAAAGGCCACGGTTCGTTGCGAGTCGATGTTTTCCAGATACTCGGCTAACGTGCGGCGGCTGCGCAGTTCGGCCATGACGATGGGGTCGTCGCTCTCTATGACGTGGAGTGTGCGCACCCGCACCTGCTTCATGCCGCCCCGCCATGTCTCAAGCGTGGACAGCACGTTTGGCGGGAGGCTGTCCTCCCGGTTGTGGGTCAATAGGAAATCGAAGAAACCGTCGACGTCGTGCCCGTCCTGTACGCCTTTGGTGAAAGACGACTTACTGAGATGATAAACAGCGGCGGCGCCGAACCCCTTACGCTCGGCAAAACGTTCGAGTGGAACCATGGCCAAGGGGTCGGCGTCGCGGCTCATCACAACAATGTCGAAGTTGGGCTGAACCACGATCTCGGTCTGGTGACCGTTTACCTCGGGCGGAGCGAGCGCGTCCCGGTCGCTGGCGAGCAGCCAAGCGCCAAGTTCAGTCAACCGGAACAAGCTGGCGCCGCTGGTCTCGGCGCGATCAACAACGCCCAGCCAATGCAACGATTCTTCAAGCGCGCGAACTATCCCCCGCTCCGCTCCGGGTGACGCGCCAGGCGCTACATATTGGTACTGGCCGTTCTGCATCTTGAGCAAGGGCTGTTCTTCGTTCTGTTGGCGCGCCATGAGATGCGCCACGAAATCCGTCACGGCGTACCACGACCCCGGTTCAGCAGTTTCGCTCAGTTTGCCCGCCAACTGCCGCACGACGGGATCGGAAACGTAGCCCATCATCCAGTCAAAGACCCGGCAATGACGCTCGAGACGCGAACGAGCGCGCAATCCGTCCAAGTCGTTCACGCGTAGCTCGTTGTCAACCTGCGCGATCCATCCCAATCCTTGGGCGGCCCACAAACAAGCGCGCAATGACGGGTCGCTGCCGTCCTCAACAATTTCGGCGAGCCGGCGGTAGTCCTCCCGCCATAACTCGGCATCGCTGCGGATACGAGCCGGTTTCGCGGCTATAGCCGCCACCACCGCCCCAATAGCACGGGAGAACTCAAGTCCGCGTGAGTCAATACTCTCGGGTTGGCCGCTGAACAGCTCGAGTTTTGGCGCCCGCCCGGGCGTCTTCAAGCTCTGCGTTCGCCATTTCCGGATTTCGGTCAACAGACCGGCGACCCGTTTAAGCCGATCTTCGCTATCGAAGCGGAACATCTCGAAAAGGGCAAGTCCCGAGAACAACTCCCAGAGCCCCTGCTCAACGGCCTGTTCACTGCCCCCATGCACCGCTTGAATGGCCGAGACGGGCATTATTCCTTCCTCGGATTGCCACACAATATCGAATATTTCCTGTGCGGTGGAGGAAAAGCCGCGGCTCGCCACGTATTCGACGATGGAATCGGGGTGTTTGTAACAGTGATTCAGCACCGCTTCAGCCAGCGCCTTCTTGGTGACGCTTTCATCGAGGCTAAGACGCTCCTCGAGCACTCGACAACTGTGCGGATCCAACCGCTTGACAGAGAACTGAAGGTGCGCCGCATCGCCGCGGTTTTCCAGTCCTTCCTCAATACGCCGAACCAGTGTCGCTCCTTCAGCGACCAGCCTTACCTTGGTCAGATCGGTGAAAAAAAGGCTGCTGTGAACATCAATCAGATACTCAATCTCTTCCTGAGGCAGTTCCAGCTTTTTCGAGATGAATCGCAGCGTAAGACCGGCACGGCTGTTGTGGCACAGTTCCTGGGCAACTCGAAAAGCATACCGGTTTATGCCTTCCAACTCGGTGAGCAGTGTCGCCCTGTGACGCATGGCAACCCCTCGCTATGATGGCGCTCGAGACTCAAACGATTGCGTTGAGCCTGGGTGTCCTATTTTCAGAAAATTGGGCTGAAGTATAGCGAATATCGCCGATTTTGACAAGACATCGCGCGCCGCGGTGCATCCCACATATCCCCTTCACCACGGTGCGACAATGATGAAAGGGCCGTGTGGAATCAGGGTACCGGATAGTTCAGGCCGGCGCAAATGAGGCTGCACGTAACCCTTTCGCGCCATTGGGGGAACAGTAGATTGATGTGCGGCAATACCCCACGCCGCCACCCCCTTTACCGTAGCGGCGGCGTGGCGTAGAGATCCCCTTACAACGGCTTCGCGCCGTCCAGGGCTGTCGCGCGGCCGCGCGACAGAACCAGATCGAATTCCTCGACGCGCAACGCGACTAGACGGTCGACATGCGCGGCATGCACTCCATGAACCGTTAGCACCGAATCGCCAATCCGCGCTTCGCCAAGATTGTTCTCCTCGTTAAACGCGGTGATATAAACCGTCACCTCCTCGCCCACGTCAAAGGCAGGCGTCGGGCTTCTAAAACGCCAAGATTCAAAGAGCTTCTTCATATCGTAGTACTCCCTTTGCTCAACCGGTCTGAGGTGTATTCACGCCCAAAGCCGGTCCACGCCGCAAAGATAAAGACAATCACAAGCAACCAGCCATGGAACACCCAGGGCCAGGCCTGCACCGGGCTGACCACCATCGCTGGCGTAAACCATTCATAGTCATTCACCAGCAGCCTCATTTGCGCAAAGCCTATCAGAACGCCGCCGGACCATGGAAAGATATAACCCAGCGCCGACGTGTTGGCGTCAAGGATGTTAGCGCGCCGGTAACCGTTGATGTTGAAGCGCTTGCCGATGCTTGCTATGTAGGGCGCTACGGCGATCTCGGCG
>PUMX01000215.1 GCA_003552485.1 Candidatus Hydrogenedentota bacterium | reverse complement strand
GGGGTCGGGCCGATCGTTCGGCAGTTTGCCGCCGAACGGGTGAAGTTGGCATAAGATCTGCACCAACAAGTATGGATTAGTGTGCCCAGGGAGCGCAGTGGCTCTGAGCGCAATAGTCCTGAGAGCCGGTCTCACGAAACCGATGGCTCAGGAAAGGAGTTCCCGTATTATGAGCGGTAAACGAAAGTTTTCGATTCGTGCGTGGGTGTCCCTCGTGCTGGTGTTTACATTCGCCGCGTTGGCGGTGTCGGGCGTCGTTCTGTACTTCGCGCCGCCTTGCAGCGTCGCCGACGCCACAGGTTGGACCATACTCGCCCTCAGCAAGGACCAGTGGAGCGCGGTCCACGTCATCACCTCGATCGTGTTTCTCGTGGTCGCGCTTGTCCATTTGTTGGTCTACAACTGGGGTCCGCTGAAGGCATATATCAAACAGAAGACGCCGTCCCGCCTACCGGTGCGGCGCGAGTTGATCGCGGCTGTCGTCGTATTCGTATTGTTACTGGCGGGCGCCATTAGCGGAGCGCCGCCATTTGGGACGGTGATGGACTGGCATGACGCGATTCGCGATCATTATCGCGAACAAGCCCGCGGAGAGGACGTAGGCCGAGGCGAAGGCGGCCGCCGTGAAGAAGGCGCCGGGCGTGGGAGGGGGGCTACAGGGCTATGAAGCCGCCAGTCTCATAAAGCGGGTGCGCGCGTACTTGAATTCCCCGCCGGCCAGGTCCGCTGGCCAAGGACGGAATTCGGCCGGAATCATGTAGCCGGGCAACACCTCGCGCAGGCGTGCGCGCCACGCGTGTGGAGCCCATTCCATGTCTTCATCGGTTTTAAGGAAAGCCACGGGCCGGGCGCCGAACTTGCCGTCTGGACGAGGAACCACTATTGCCTCCCGCACACCGTCAATCTCCAGCAGCGCCGCCTCGACGCGTTCGGGCTGTACATTCTCGCCGCCTGACACGAACATATTGTCCTTGCGGCCCGTGACACGCAGTTTACCATCGCTCCCGATGCGGCCTAAGTCGCCCGTAGCGAACCATCCATCCGCGTCCACCGGCTGGCGCAAGACGTTCCCTTCGAGATAACCGGCAAACAAAGCTGGACCCCGCACGAGTATCTCGCCGTTTACGTCAATCCGCACCTCGTCGGTAAAGAGTGGTTCTGCGCCGGGATTGGAGAGTTCTGCTGGGGTTAGGATGCCCGAGGTGGCGATTTGCGAGGCGGTTTCGGTCATCCCGTAGGTGATATGCACCTGCAAGCCCGCGTTCACGGCCCGTTGCAATAGCCCTGGGGGGATGGGGCCGCCGCCAAGGAGTATGGCCTTGCATGAGGCCAGCGTCGCCGCTCCGCTGGGCGCGGCGAGGAGCCGTTGCAGTTGCGTAGGCACGAGGGATAGGTGCGTGGGCTGCGCGGTGCGGATAGCGTCAAGAAGCGGCGCTCCGTCCTCTGGAATGGCCACGCAAGCCCCGGCCAGCAAGCAACGCCACAAAACGCCGATGCCGGATACGTGATAGAGGGGTAGAGAAAGGAGCCACCGATCGCCCGGCTCCAGTGGAATCCGTTCATTCGAAACGTATGCGTTGGCGGTGAGGTTCATGCGCGTCAACACAGCGCGCTTCGGCGCGCCGCTCGAGCCGGATGTGTGGAGAACGACAGCCCATTGCGCGCCATCGGGCGATTCCATGTCCGCCGCTGGTTCTTCGGCCCGACCGCGGAAATCGTCTACACGCCACTGAGGGACGCCGCCGGCATCCGGCCCATCCTCCTCATCGAGCACCAGCGCCGCACAGTCGGCTTCGCCCGCGCGTTCAGGCCAGCGATGCCGTGGTTCCCGGAGATTCAGCGGGTAAATGACGGCGCCCTGTTCCCAACAGGCGTGCAGCAACGCGACGACGGCCGCGCTTGGGGGCGCAGCCAACGCCAAGCGGTCTCCGGCGCGGATTCCGCGGTCTTGCAACACTCGCGTCACCCCCGCGACGCGGCGCGCCCAATTGTCGTAGGGAATAGCCGAACCCTCGGGAGTAAGAACGGCGGGCGCGTCTGGGCGCTGCGCCGCTGTCCACACGAGGGTTCCTGGCGATGGATTCGAGTATTTCATGATGGCTAAGAAAGCAGCGCCGGTCTGTTGAGATCGTGCTTGATGGAGCCGCTACATAACGAGCAATACACCTAAGCGAATCACGGGAACTCGGCCACGTTGTCTGGTCTATCGAGCCTCCGGAAAGCGCTTTCATCTGGAGACGCGGGCTGCGCGCCTATGTTTCCAAGCGGCGGCCGCTGTAATTCACTACCGCGGCGCGGCGATTGATTTCGGCGATATCCCATTCCGGTTGGCCGGTCGGCAGTGTTTCGACAAGCACGTCGGCGGCAAGCCGATCATAGGTGTCGAGGCCGGCCGGAATCTCGCCGTTGCCAATGGCCGCCGCAAGGTTTGCAAGACACGACAAGCCGATGCCCGACTCGTAACTCGCGCTGATGACCGAAGTGACGCCCAGTTCTTCGGCTTCCCGGGCGAAATGAAGCGTGCGCGCGATTCCACCGATGATGGTGGGCTTCAGCACGATGGCTTTGATGCCCTTCCAGCTTGCGAGCACATCGGGGTATAGATTCAAGAGCGTTTCGTCCAGGGCCATGGGCACGCCGGTCGCGTGGCTCAGCTCGAGCAAACCGGCGGGTTCGGAGAGCGGCTCCTCGAAATATTCGATCCCGCAGTCCAATACGCCCTTGCAGAAGGCCAAGGCGTCCCTGTAATGCCAGGCCGCGTTAGCGTCAAGGCGCAGGGCGACGTCATCTCCCAACGTGGCGCGCACGGCTTTGGCCTTCTCGATGGCCTTGTCGACCTTGCCTCCAACCTTCAGCTTGACGGCGCGGAATCCTTCGCTTCGCAGTCTTTCGGCGCGGGCCACGGCTTCATCGTGATCGCCGGTGATCAAGCCGCATATCGAGGCCTTACCCCAAGATTCCGGATTGATCAGCCGCGTCAAAGACACCCCGCGTTGCGCAGCGGTCAGGCCCAGCAGCGCCGATTCGATGCCAAAGCGCACCGAGGGTTGAAGGTCCAGTTCTTTGAGCAGCCCGGAGAATGCGCTGCCGGGATCCGGCGTCAGATCGGGCAGTTCCCGCTTCATCAAGTGATAACTCGTCAGCGACGCCTGTTCGCAGGCCAAGCTGATATCTTCACTACTGAAGCCGGGCAGCGGGGCAATGTCGCCGCGGCCGACCCGGTTAGCCTCGTCAAAATACTCGACAATCAAGCCGCGCCGGGCGTCTAGACCTTCTTCCCCGATGGGCAGCGGTTTTTTGAGTGGGAGCATGTAAGAGT
Organism: Candidatus Hydrogenedentota bacterium; assembly: GCA_003552485.1. Taxonomy (GTDB): domain Bacteria; phylum Hydrogenedentota; class Hydrogenedentia; order Hydrogenedentales; family SLHB01; genus PUMX01. The sequence goes on along the minus strand of PUMX01000215.1, from coordinate 1,357 downwards.
GAGTGGAATAACGCGCAATTCTCATAAGACATACGCCAGCGCAAAGGCGGCGCTGTAGATAAACAACAGCTTGCCTGTAAGCGCAAGTACATGGTTCAGGGCCGCGCCGTCGCGTTCGCCGTACAAGATGCGTAACGCAGGCGCGCCCCAAGCCAGCCCCAGCAAGGCCACCAGAGCGAACAAGCGCCGCCCGGTATTGCCGTAAAAATACAGTGGAATTACGAGACACGATACCACAATGCAGAAAAAATACTCCATCCTCGCGAAGGCTTTGCCAAAGCGGACGGGTAGCGTCTTCTTGCCGGCCAGGCGATCGCCCTCGACGTCGCGGAGGTTGTTCACTGTGAGTAGCGCCACGGCCAGCAGCCCCGGCGCAACGCTCGCAATCCAGACTTGCGGCGGCAAGTCAAGGGTCTGCACATGATACGCGCCCGCCACGGCCACGGGGCCGAAGAAGACGAAGGCGAACGCGTCGCCGAGTCCGAGATACGCGAGCGGAAAGGGGCCGGCCGTATACAGATAACCCAACGCCACCGCCACCGCGGCGATAAGCAAATATACCCAGCCAGCGCGGTAGATGGCGAAGGCCGTGGGCGCGCTCAGCAGCGTGAACACGAGAAGCGTGGCGCGGCGCATGGTCTCCGGAGCGACGAGCCCGGCCTGGGTCACGCGGGTCGGGCCTTCCCGGGTCTCGGTGTCCGCGCCTTTAACGAAATCGTAGTAGTCGTTGGCGAAGTTTGTGCCTATTTGAATCAGCAGCGCCGCGCTGAGGGCCGCGAGCGCGCCGCCCCAATGGAATCCGCCCGCGTCCCACGCCATGGCTGTGGCGATAAGCACCGGCGCCACGCCCGCTCCCAATGTGCGGGGTCGCGCCGCCTGGACCCAAACAGCAACCCGTGAGTTCGTCATGCCGTAGTGTGGCTTCCGTTATGGTCTGCGTGGATAACGGCTGAAGTCTGGCTTGCGTTTCTCGACAAAGGCGTTGCGGCCCTCCTGGCCCTCTTCGCTCATGTAAAACAGCATGGTAGCGTTGCCCGCCAGCTCTTGTAATCCGGCCTGGCCGTCGCAGTCGGCGTTGAGCGCCGCCTTAAGACAACGAATCGCGATGGGGCTGTTCGCGAGGATTTCCCGGCACCATTGCACCGTTTCTTCTTCGAGGCGCTCATACGGCACGACTGTGTTGACGAGCCCCATATCGAGAGCCTGTTCAGCGCTGTATTGCCGGCACAGAAACCAAATCTCCCGCGCTTTCTTCTGGCCCACGATGCGCGCCATGTAACTGGCGCCATAGCCGCCGTCAAAGGAACCCACCTTGGGTCCGGTCTGGCCAAAGATAGCGTTTTCCGCGGCGATGGTG
>PUMX01000445.1 GCA_003552485.1 Candidatus Hydrogenedentota bacterium | reverse complement strand
TCGTTTCCTTTCTTTGGGGCGCACTTGCGCCGCGGTTTAGCTCTCTGAAAAAACAAACCACGTGACCATGGACCACCACAAAAGACAACCGCTATCACCCCTTTCGGCTTACGTCGTGATAACACCCCGCGCCCTGAACACCATACAGCAAGCTAGAACACTCCCATTCTATCACCGTATTAATCGACGTGTCAAGAGAAAGCATATTTCTTGTTTTGTCGCTTTGTGCATGCAATATGATCTGTAAACGGCTATCGGGTGTAGTAGCAGCCGGCGCCGTGACGGGACGAACAGATGTAGAATCGGCTGTGGCAGCGCTGTCCAACCATCCGACTGGGTGGATGACGCCAAGGCGCGCCTACACTTGCGGGTTATCTTTGCTAGCTGGCGCGGTAAGGCGCGCTTCGAGAGCGGGAAGAAGGCTGGCGTAGCTCTCGAGGGCGCTTGCGCCGGCCGGTTTGAGCGCGTAGACGCCGCGGCCCGTGCGTTGGAACCATCCATACACATTGTTGTAGAGAATGCTTTGGGTCTTGGGGCCAGCGCCCATGGCCCGCAACGCCTTGGGCGATTGCGGGCCGTGGCGTTCGAGAGCGAGCGCGATGAGCAAAGCGTGTTCGCGATAGGCGGTGAGCAGAGGCTTTCCACGCACGCCGCCGGGGGTGTCAACGCTACGATTTTCCACCTCTTCGATAAGGGCGCGCTCGGCCCGGCGGCTGCGTTTCCGATCAAAGGGCAATGGATGAGCGACGACTTCGACGTGGGGTTGCGCACCGTGAAAGGAGACCCAGATGAGGCCGACTTCGAGTTGGCGCAGCAGCCGGCGCAGTCCGCGCCACCGGGGGCTGTTTTCCTTGCCGCTGGGCCGCGGCACGGCAACGTAGACAGAAGGGCTGACGCGTTGGCGGTGAACCGCCTGCGCGAGCAGATCCACGTTAAGAACGCGCTTCAATTCGACGATGATTGTGGCGCCGTTGCGCGTGGCGGCAAGATCGCAGTGATGCACCTCGCCGCGGACATGGTAGCCTTGGGCGGCCAAGTAGTCACGCACCGGGGCATAGAGTTCGGCCTCTTTCATACCCGTATTGCGCCCATCCATTCGGTCCACCGCATAAGTTGGGGGCGGCCGTATCGGCTTGCGCTGAAAGGCTCAAGCGTCCAGCCGAAGCAGATAGACCTGCACGTCTTCATAACCGCCATGGAGAAAGCAGCCCTCGCGTATGGTTCCAGCGTGCTCGGCGTCGAGCGCCCGCATCAGCGCGTTGAGCCCGGTCTCGCGTTGGAGCGCGGGAACGGTGACCCGGCTGATGGCCTGTTGCTGGCTCGCTTCCTTGAGCAGGTTCTGGAGCCCACTGCGCACGCCCCCATCCGTGTAGTCCTCTTCGTTTCGCAGCCACAACCACGCCTCGGCGGTGTGCGGCAGGGCGGCGGGGCGCACGCGGAACAAACCGAGCGGTTCGCCGCTGCGCCGAACGAGCATGAATTCCTGGTCAACGCCTTGCGGGTGAAGCGCGTCCATTTCGCGGTCGTAGTGCGTAGCCATGAGCAACCCTTGCTCGCGGTATAGGAAATAGGCGGATTCACACCAGTTCTCCCACTCGACCAGCAGCGGCGCATCTTCCTCGGCGATTGGCCGCATGCCGACCGACATTCGGAAGGCGGCTTTCACCATCGTGAACAGCGATGGTTTGCTGTTAGCACGGGCGAGGCTCTGGTACACACGGCTGAAGTTGACGCCTTGGGCCGACAGCAGATTGAACGCCGAGACCGCCGCCGCCATCCATTCGCGCTGGGCCTCGCACCACGGTTCGTAAGGCGTGCGATAGGAACCCGTCAGCGCGTGATGCACCGCCGCGGTTCCACCGCCGCACAGGTTGCGGATCCAACAACGACGGCACACGCCGGTAGTGCGCGAGCCGACGTCTTCGAAACCGCCAAGAGCGTCCTCATCGATCTGACCTTGGTCGATGCGCCCTACGGCGAATGCCTCGTTTCCCGCGAACCGCCATGATGGATAAATGCGCCCGTCGGCGTCGATGGCGATCTCGTGCAGGCCAGCGGGATCGGTGCGCGGTTCGGGCGCGCCCTCGTACACACGGCGGAACAAGGCCGCAATGGGGTCAAGCCGGAAATAGCGGTGTTTGACGAGCTGCTCGGCGTAATAATGCGCGTTTTGGCTTAACCCTTCTAGCATTTCCGAAGGAACCAGCGAAGGATCGGCGACATATGCCCCATCGATGTCGAGTTCCATCGAGGGGAAGCCGAGCTGATCAAGCGCCGCTGTCACGCGGCCGAAATCCTTGTGATTGGGCCGCACGATAACCGTCAGCGTGGCGCCTTCCGGCATTTGCTTCGCCGTGCGCGCCAGACGTTCGAGAGACGCTGACGCGCCGCCCGCCACATGATTCAGCGCCGCAGAGACGCCAGCAGACGCGCTAACCCGCAAACGCCAGCCGACGGTGTGGCCGTCGAGTTCCGGGGGTAGCCGGGTATAGTCTGCGCTGGGAACCAAGACCGACACGGTAAGCTTCTTGCCCGCCAGCGCGGCGGCGCGTTGCGCCTCAGCGCAGCACTCGCTTATCAGATCGGCGTCCCGCAATCCGCCGGACTCGACAAACTCGAGTTCCAGATTCTGCTGCGACGCGGACCGATTCAGCAGCAAGCTTGCGGCTCGGCGCGCGCGATCGACGGCGCCGGGCGGCGAAGCGGATTCGCTTTTTCCTCCGAACCAGCGCCGGCGCGCGGTGTCGTCGGCAGTCTGCCTTGGCGGCAGTTCGACGCTTAGACGTTGAAGGCCCGCCTCGGTTTCGAACTCTTTCTTAATGCGCTCTTTGGTTGACTTCGGCAGAATAGCCTTGGTGGCCCGGAGCCATTCGAGCTCGCCGAGAACCTCGTGAAGCTCCTTGAGGTCATGCTTGGACTCGAGTTCGCGAAAGATGCGATTAATGGGCGTGTGCGGGTATTGCTCGAGCACATCCCACGAGATAGCGTCACATTCGAAACAAAAGCAGGTTTCCGGATCAATGGCGTATCGCCGGCCGTTGAATTCGAATCGGTGAATGGCTTCGCGCGGCATTAATACGCTCCCAGCGTGCCCTTGTCGCGGCTCCAGTTCTCCATGTAGCGGAAACACGCGATCCCGATTGTGGTCCAGAGCAGGCAACTCACAAGCAGATAGTAGAAGACGTAGTTCGCGTAAATGGCCGAACCTGCGCCCTCGATCAGTACGTCTTTGAGCAGAATGGACGCATTCGTCACCGGCAGAATGTGCACGATGACGCGCAAGAACACCGGCAACGCTTCGACCGTCTGCTGAGCGGGAAACGCCAGCGCGATCATGCCCAATCGGATAAGAATGGCGATTTGACCGGTCTGCTTGAAGATCAGCGCGAGCCCGCCCACCATGAAGCCAAAACCGATGAGATTGATGTAGGTGAGGCCCAATAACACTAGCGTTTCAACGGGCGCGAAATGCAGAGAGCCCCGGCCGCCCACGGTAAATGCGATGAGCCAGATCATGATCGAGAGCGACAGCACGCTGCTAACCGCGGCGACCGCGGAGCGCGCGAGGAAGTTAGTGACCAGGCCATGGGGACTCATACACACTTGCTCGAGTTCCCCCGTGCGCGCCATGCCCTGGAGCCCCTGGGTGAACAAACCAACGATGCCGAAAGCGAATATGCCAATGATGAGGTTGAGGCTGCCGGTCACGGCGCCTTCCGCCATGTCGCTGAAACGTTCGCCGCCGTGCATGAACCCGATAATAAGGCCCATGAGCATGCCATAGCCAACGATAATGCCGGTCAGCGAGGCGAACCAGTAGCGGCGCATGATGATAAACCCGCGGATTACTTCCGCTTTCAATACGAGAAAGAATCCCATGGTTCAGCCGACCTCCTCGGTTACCGGCGCGCGTTCCGAGTCCGGCCAGGTTCCGGCGGACCCCGATCCGGTGAGCCGGAGGAATACGCTTTCCAGGCTTTGCTGCTTCTGGTGAACGCCGCGAAGGAGCAGACCCTGCGCCTGGAAATGCTCGATCACCGCGTAGAGCGCATCCGAGCGCAACTCAGGATTGGGGTCCACGTTGACGGTGCACAGGGGTCCGTCCTCGGGTTCGCTCACACTGACGCTAACAACGCCGTCAAGCCGCTCGATGGCTGTCGTGTCAGGCATGCGATCCAACCGGAACTCATATGTTTGATCGGAGAACACATCAAGCAGTTCGTCCGTGGGCTGACACGCGACCAGCGCGCCATCCCTAATAATGCCAATACGGTCACACAATTCCTGCGCCACGTTCATATCGTGTGTGGTGACCAGCACGCATTTGCCTTGCTCGCGCGTCATCTCGATGATCTTGTCCTTGATGCTGCGGCTGCTCTGCACGTCGAGGCCCGTGGTGGGTTCATCAAGCAGGATGACCGGCGGATCCGCAATAAGCGCGATGCAGATGGCGAGCTTTTGTTTCTGGCCCTGCGAGAGACGGCGGACTTGCACATCCATCTTCTCCTTGAGCCCAATAAACTCGAGCAGTTCGCGTGAGCGTTTCTTGAGCACCTTGCCGCGCACGTCTTTCAGATTGCCGAAGTAGGAGAGGTTCTCCATTGGCGTGAGCGGCCAAATGCAGGTGCGCGTGCCCTCGAGCACGACCCCAACTCTGCGCAAGACCTTAAGCCGCTTCTTCTCG
>PUMX01000266.1 GCA_003552485.1 Candidatus Hydrogenedentota bacterium | reverse complement strand
CCTCCCCTCTGCTGCGCTCTGGCTGCCGGTGTTCCAGCGATCAAGCATCAGCAAGGAGTCCGTGCTTATCGCCCATCCGGCACTCGCGGACCCGCATTCTTCAGCGTCCGCGGCCTGACAGCCACTGCGGGGTTGCCGCTGGCCACGACCCAAGGATCAAGATCACGGAACACGCTCGACCGGGCCGTAACGACAGCGCCTTCGCCGATGCTCACGCCTGGCCCCACGAAAACATCCGACGTGACCCATGCTTGGCGCCCGACCCGGATGGGTCCCGTGATCAACGGCAGAGACGCATCGGTGTAATCATGGCTGGCTGTGCAGAGGAAGGCGTACTGGCTGACCAAGGCCGCCTGCCCAAGCTCAATCGTGTCGACACAGTAGGCGTCGACGAAATCGCCGAGGCAACTCCCATCGCCCATCTCCAGGTTCCAGGGCGCCCATATTCGCGCCGACGGGTACACGCGCACCCGCCTGCCGATCCGAGCACCAAACAGCTTCAGCAGAAAGCAACGCCACGCGTGCAAAGGCCGAGGTGTGGGCCGAAACAACACGAGCCAGACAACGCCCCAGAGCCCCCGGGCGAGTTTGTTGGCCCGAGACAAGTGGCGTGGCTGCAGCGTCTCGCGGCGTCCCAAGCTACGCGTCCCCTGCCTCGATCACGCACGCCGGCTTTTCTGCTTGCCCCAGCAACCACTGATACACCGCGTGCATCTCCGAAGCGACCTTCGGCCACGCAAAGCGCGACTCGACGAGTTGCCGGCCGCGCATCCCCATGGCCGCGAGTGCAGAGGGTTCCATCGCGAACAACGTCTTCAATCCTTCCTCGATGCTGCCGACCTCCGGCTCAATCGCCAGTGCCGCTCCGGTTTCGAAGCCCTCTGGCAGATTGCATTGCGGGGTCATGACCACCGGAAGCTCGTAGGCCCACGCTTCCAGAACCGCCATGGGCAGGCCCTCGCTGAACGATGGCAGCACGAAGGCATCCGCCCGGCTCGCACTGGCGGTTTTGGCATCCTCGAACTGGGGTCCCACGAACCAGACGCTGTCGGCAACTCCCAAATTCTTGGCCAGCCCCTCCAGCATCGACTGATGTCCACCCTGGTCCCAGCCCGCGATCACCAGATGCCAATCCCCCCCGGGATTTGCCGAGCCTTTGCGCACCCGGGCCCACGCGTTCAGGAGGGAAGCGAGCCCCTTTTTCGGGTGAAGCCGCCCCAGGAAGAGCAGGACTTTACTCCCCTTCGGCAGTGCGCTCCCCCAATCAGGCGCCGGCGTCACCGAGGCCGCTTCCGGCAATTCCACGCCGTTCGGAATGACGGCCACCGGGTTATCCAAATTCAATGCACGAATCGCTTGAAGCTCGGAAAGGTTTAACGCGTGGATGCAGTCAGCTTGGGCAATAAATCTCCGTTGATAGAGCATTGCCGCGATCCGCTTCTTCCACGCAGAATTCTCAAGGGCCCAGCCGTCTAACATCCCACGCGGTGAAACGACATAGGGTGAGCCGGTTCGCCGCTTCCACTGGATCGCCGCCACCGCCTCGTATTTCCACATGCCGTTGACGTGCAGAACATCCGGCCTGAACGAACTCATTTCCCCGCGAAGACCCGGCAGAAAGCCAAAAGCGGCGGGCCCCCGAACCGCGAGCGCCGCAACTGCCGTTGCTCCCCACGCAGCTAAATCACCCTCCGTATCGGCGTCCTCTGGGGCGATGACACGAATCTCGCAACCCGAGCGCTGCAGCCCGCCTGACAAGGCACGGACAGACCAAAACAGTCCGCCACCACGCCGCGACAGCGAGTTGGTCAGCACAGCTACTTTCACGCGAATTCATCCATCATTTCTCAGCCTTGTGAGCCAGAACCCACAGCAGCGCCCGATCAAGCGGGTTCACACGCCGCCGGGGCGCTTCCTGCGCGAAGCTTGCAGCACGCAAGAGCCCTTGAGCGAACGTCTCCGGCGACCAACGTGCGATGATCTCACGACTTGCCCGCCCCATCGCATCGCGGTCAAATTCGTCCGACGCTATACGCATCATTAGTTGCGAAAGACCCTCGACATCCCACGGGTCAAACGTAAAACCGTTTTCGCCCTCTTGCACGAGATCCTTCGCGCACCCACATCGCGAGGACACGAGCACCGGCAATCCCGCCGCCATCGCCTCGTTGACGACCAACCCCCACTGCTCCGTGGTGCTGGGAAGGATAAACACGCTCGCCAATCCGTAAAACGCCGGCATCTCGTCGATTTGCCGGAAACCTGGTAGGTGCACTTGGCCTACCAAATCCAACTCCCGGATCGCAGCCTCAATCTCTGCTCTCTGCGCGCCATCACCTAGAATCACCAGCGCCCACGTACGCTGACCTGGTGACGTCGTTTCGGCTAGTTCGAGATACCGCCGATACGCCCGCAAAAGGCGGGGGAGATTCTTCTTCGGGATGAACCGCGCCGTGCACAAGAAATATCGATCCGGAAGGTTGAGCTGACCACGCCATTCCTCCGGCCGCTCTCTCGCGCTCCCGCTTTCGGTCGCGAAGTACTCGTTATCGACGACATCGTAACTAAGCGAAATCGCTTCCCGAGGCATGCCCAGCTTAACCATGTACTCGCGATGGGGCTGCCCCGCAACCAACGCGGCATCGCAGAACCGGAGTACCCGTTTCTTCACACCCTCCTTCCAGGCAACCCGTTGAAAATCTATCTCTTGCGAATCCGACATCACAATAACGGGTATCTCTGCTCTAGCAGCCCATCGAATCGCGGTGATCGCCAACCACGACGCCCACCCGGGCACAGCGATAGCCGCGGGGCGAAACGAACTGAGCGCGTGTTCCAGCCGGTCACGCACTCCCGATGTGCCGTGATTAGGAGCGCCCTCCAAGGTCATTCTCTCGAAGGGAACGCCGGTCGCGGGGTCCCACGCATAATCCTTACTCGCGCTCCTGTGCTCGATAGCTAACAGGCTAAAGGACTGAGCACAGGCCTTCAGTCTTGCAATGTGATAAGGGCCGAGATTGTCGAACAGCACGACGATTCGTTGATCCATCCAAACCTTCTACGATGCAAAGGGTTCACGAGCACAGACCGCGCCACCAAACCGCAGCACAAGCTTCCAGCCTGCAAAAGCACAAAGTCCCCTCAGAGCAGCACACCGTTGCCTATCGACCGCCCCGACCGGGCGCGTTCCAGCCCGCCGAGAAGCGTGGCGTGCGCGTCCCGAACCGAATACGCCGTGGCCGGAATTCGGCCGCCGTTCGCCTGCGCGCGAACCAAAGCACGGGAAGCAGGAACGCTGCAAGTTGCAGGAAGACCGTGAAAAACGAATGAGTGCTGTGCGTGATCGCGTGAAGCGCTGCTGTGATCGTGAGGATTACGACGAGTTGGCCCGCCAGTTGTCCCTGCATCGCGGCCCGATACCAGCGACTGAGAATGAGCCCGATGAGCAGGAATTTCACTGCACCGAGGTACCAGAACGATAGAAACGCGTCTGATAGTCCAGTGTGCGTGCTACCCGTATGGGGCTGGTGCCCAAAAACCTCTCCGGCCTGATTCGTAAAGTCAACCATCAACGCTTGCTTGAACTCGTGCCCCACCCACTGCCCGGGTACATACCGCTGCACGAGCCCGTTCCAGTGCGACAGCCCGTAGTCGAAACTTAGAGTTCGATCCGCAGCGGCGATATTCATGACCGCGTTGACAACGTTGTGCGTACCGGACTCCCCAGTCGCGATCCGCTTGAGGTTTCCCCAGTAGTCAATCTCCAAAATCTCGCTGACGCCCGCGCCACTCCAAGTAAACCGGTCATCACCCATCATCGTGCTGCGAAAATCCCCGATGCTGTTGATGACCAATGCGCCGACAAACACGACGCCGAACATAAGCCACCGAGGAGGCAAGATCCGCCGATTGAACCACAATGCCAGCAAGACCATCATTCCGAGCTCGACCATGGCCGCACGCCGACCTCTGATCAGAATCCGTTCCAGATAGAACGCGAGACCGAACAGAACCAACCCAAGCGCGTACCAGTTCGGCTTGCGCAGGTAGAGGATCAGCGCCAACGCCATGCCGAACGTCAGCAGCTTGGAGAAGAACACGTAGATCGTAATGATTCCGCTCCATTGACCGCCCGTTTCAACGGTGACTTCAGCACCGATTAGGCTGATCTGATAGAAGAAAAAGGCCCCCAGAACCGTCATGACCGCAGCGCCAACCAGCAGCCGGCCATAGTCAAAATCCCAGGCGAACAACCGCGCCGGACGACGGTTCATCTCGTACCCCAACCAAGCCGCTCCCAAGCAAAGCATGGCCATGAAGATGGTTTTCTCGAGCCCGCCCGGGGGGAGAAACGGATGAGCCGTTAGGCCCATCAATTGGGGAAAAACCCAGCCTAGAAAAACGGCCGCCGCCAAGAATGGGAACTGGATCATCCGCTCGCGCCGCATCATCGCCCAACCCATGATTGCCATCGCCTGAATGGCCAACATCCAGAGAAGAAAGCTCGTCATCAGAAGACACCCACTCCGATTCGGACAGAGCAATCCACGTAACGATCTCCTTGGATCAATGCCCTAACCCCCGAATCAATCGCACAAGATCCGCCTTGTACCGCTCCAATCCTGCCCGTTGTCGCGTTTGCGCCAGCGCAGTCCGATGCGCATCCAATAGCCCCGGTTCATCCAGAT
>PUMX01000038.1 GCA_003552485.1 Candidatus Hydrogenedentota bacterium | reverse complement strand
TCATCGGCTCCCAGTTCAAGACCGATGACTATATCAGCTTCTTCGCCTTTGGCGGTGAGCATGATAACGGGAATGGACTTGGCGCGGGAATCGCCTTTCAGGGACCGGCAGACTTCCAGTCCGTCGATTCCCGGCAGCATCAGGTCAAGCACAACCAGATCGGGCGGCTGCCGCTGAATCATTTGCAGAGCTTCTTCGCCGGAACTGGCGTTCCGGGGATCATAGCCATTGGCTTCCAGGTTGAAGCTGACCAGTTCGCGAACATCTTTTTCATCATCGACAATCAGAATAGTTTTGCCGCTCATCCATTTTCTTCCTTTTTAAGATGTTCTTTTCTTTAATTTATCTTGATGCCGAACTATTTCACCTTCAAGCAAATAAATAATGTCTTCGGCGATATTAGTGGCGTGGTCGCCGATTCTTTCCAGACATTGCGAAACCCAAAGCACTTGTACGCAGGCCGCTTCATGCCGGGGGTTCTCCCGGAGGATGGCGGGGATCAATCTCTGTACCTCCCGGTTATATTCATCAATTTTTTCATCTTCCTGCAGGAGTTCTTTGGCGGTCTGGAGGTTTAGATTGATGAAAGCGTCAATGGTGCGGTCCAGAAGGTTGATGGTTTCCTCAGTATATGAATCCAGGTCCAAAGGGATGCTGATATTGGGATGCTCCGCCATGACGGGAACAGTTTTAGCAATATTATTGGCCAGGTCGCCGACTCTTTCGAGATCGTTGTTGATCTTCATTGCCGCGACAATATAGCGCAAGTCGCTGGCGACCGGCTGGTAAAGAGCCAGCATTTTTAAACATTCTTCCTCTATTTCCACTTCCTGTTGATCAATCTCCTGATCGGCATCGCGCACCTTTTGCGCCAGGGGGACATCGCGGTTTTTGAATGAGACAATTGCCTGCCTGATATTTTCCTGGACCAGGGCGGTCAATGACAGCAGCCGCTGTTCAAGATGATTCAATTCTTTTCGCATATGTTCAGTCATAGGATTGTTCCTTTTTCAAAATGAGATCTGTAAAGAATTAAGCTCCGATGCAGCCTGAATTAATCAGCTTAGATGTCGAGAGCCGGTTCTCGGGTTTCTGTTAGAAAAAAGGTTTCTTGTGCAAATTTCATGATTCAGGCATTCGAGGGCTTCTGCTTGACTGCGCAAGAGTGATTCGCCTGAATCTGCTTCTACCCGAATCTTCCGGTGATATAATCTTCTGTCTGCTTATTTTTCGGGTTGGTGAACAAACTGTTGGTTTCTCCGAATTCTATAAGTTTTCCTTCATATAAGAAGGCGGTTACATCAGAGACTCTTGCAGCCTGCTGCATATTGTGAGTGACGATGAATATCGTATATTCCCGCCCAAGTTCCTCGATCAAGTCCTCTATTCGGGCCGTGGCTTGGGGGTCGAGAGCTGAGCAAGGTTCGTCCATCAGCAGGATATGCGGATTAATCGCCAGCGATCTGGCAATGCACAGACGCTGCTGCTGGCCGCCGGAAAGGGCTAAGGCGTTTTTATGCAGCCTGTCGCTTACTTCTTTGAATAACCCCGCCCGTTCCAGGGAGGATTCTACTATTTCCATAAGCTGATTCTTTTTCCGGATTCCATGCAGTCTCGGGCCATAAGCGATATTATCAAAAATTGATTTTGGGAATGGATTAGGTTTTTGAAAGACCATGCCGACCCGTTTCCGCAAATTTACTACATCTATGTCGGAATTATATATATCCTTGCCTTCCACCAGCATACGTCCGGCGCATGAACAATGAGGTATGAGGTCGTTCATACGGTTGACAGCTCGAAGCAGGGTGCTTTTTCCGCATCCGCTGGGGCCGATTATCGCCGTGACGGCTTGAGCGGGAACATCGATGGTTATGTTATCGATAGCCGCATCACTGCCGTAGTAAATACTGAAGTTCTCTGTAGAAACAACAGGCCGTTTTCCAGTTTCGTTTACGGCCTGTTTTCGCGGTACTGCTTGATTTAAATCAGGTGTGATTTTGGCCATTTTCTTCCCTGCCTTCGTTCCTTGAAATATTGCCTACCAGAGGCGTCGTTTTCTGATTCTGTACCGCCAGATTACGGCGCTAAGATTAAGCAGCATTACCAGCGCCACCAGTACCAAAGCTGTTCCATAAGCCAGGGGGCGCACCTCCGCTGTGCTGGTATGCTGAGTAGCCAGGATGTATAGATGATAAGGAAGGGCCATAAAGCGATCGGCAGGACTTTGCGGCAGACGCGGCAGGAAAAATGCCGCTCCGGTCAGCAATATGGGGGCGGTTTCTCCTGCCGCCCTGGCCAGAGCCAGGATAGAGCCGGTGGCCATTCCCGGAACAGCGTTAGGCAGAACAACCCGCCAGGTCGTCTGCCAGCGGGTGGCGCCGAGGCTGAGACTCGCCTCCCGAAAGCCGTCAGGAACCGCTTTAAGAGCCTCTTCCGAGGCGGTTATAACCCAGGGCAGGGACATAAGCGAGAGAGTGAGGGAAGCAGTGAGCAGGGAAACGCCGAGCTGGAAAGCGGCGGCAAACAATCCAAGGCCGAAGAGTCCGTAAACAATCGAGGGTACCCCGGAGAGATTTCTGATACTGAGTTTAATCATGCGGATAATGCAATTCTGACCGGCGTATTCATTGAGATATATGGCGGCCGCTACACCCAGGGGGACGGAAATAAGCACAGTAAGAGAAGCGACGTAAAATGTCCCGACTATCGCCGGCATAATGCCGCCGGCCGTCATGTTCTGGCGCGGCGGCTGGGTTAAAAACTCCCATGATATAACTCCCAGTCCCCGGCTGGCGATATGCCAGCAGATCAGGCCAACGGTGAACATTACCGCCGCCGCCAAAAGTGAGCAGATGGTAAACCAGATATTCTGTTTTACTTTCTTATAATTCATTATTGCCCTTTGTTCAGTTTCTGAAAATGATGGAACATCATATCGGCTATCATATTGACAATAAAGGTAATAATAAACAAAATCAACGCCAGCACGAATAATGAATGATAATGAAGGCTGCCCCAGGCCACATCCGATCCTTCTATGGCGATATTGGCGGTAAGGGTGCGCACTGATTTCATCAAAGTGGGTATCGGCATTCCCATAAATTGCGAAACAGGCATATTAAGAGCGTTGCCGGCGGCCATCAGAATAGCCATGGTTTCGCCTACGGCTCGTCCGAATCCCAGCATAATGCCGGCGATTATGCCGCTGCTGGCGGAGGGCAGTGAAACCCGGCTGACGGTTTCCCATTGCGTGGCTCCGAGGGCGTAGGAGGCCTGGCGGAAATCCTGGGGAACACTGTTGAGGGCGTCTTCTGAAATACTTATAATGGTGGGCAGCGACATAACGGCAAGTATAATGGCGCCGGTTAGTCCATTAAGGCCGCTGCTTAGATTAAATGTGTCGGCTAAGAAAGGACCTAGAGCGACCAAAGCGAAAAAGCCTAAAACCACCGACGGGAAAATAGCCATGATTTCAATGATCGGTTTCAGTATTTCCTTGATTTTCCCAGGCGCGATTTCACTTATAAACACCGAGACGCCCAGTCCCCACGGAACGGCGATAATCAAGGCCGCGCCGGTGACGAAAATCGAACTTAAAATCATCGGCAGTGCCCCGTATCCCGCTTCAATCGGCGAAGAGGGCATCCAGCGACGGCCGCTGAAAAACTCCCAAAGCCCCACTTCGCGAATAGCCGGCCAGGCTTTTGAAATCAAAAAAAACATGATCATCAGCAGGATAATGGTGACCAGAAGCCCGGAGCATAAAAACAGCAGCCGGATCAGTCGGTCACTGAACCGACGGCGGAAAACATATTTAGAATATGGATCATTGTTGACGGTGTTTTTCATGGTTCCTGAAATCGGTTAATTGGACTCAAATCAAAATCAGGTCATCTTGAACCGGGCAGTCGGAATATTGGCGGTGCCAAATCCCGGCTGCCCCGGCGCATTTATCGGGTCTTGAATTCACCCAGAATCGACATGTTTTTGTCCATGTATTCCGGAGTCACGGCATAGAATCCAGTATTCGTTATAACTTCCTGGCCTTCCCCGCTGAGCACCCATTCAAGATAATGTCGAACCAAACCTTCCGGTACACCGTTAGTATAGAAGAAAAGAGGCCGGGCCAGAAGATACTCGCCGCTGTCAACCTTGTCCGAGTCGAGGGGCGAAATATATGGTTTCTCCTGAGTTTCGGCCAGTTCCACTACCTGATTGCCCGGTTGCTGGACATAACCCACTCCGAAATAACCGATCCCTCTTCGGTCACGAAGCAGCGCCTCGGAAATCGCCGAGCTGCCGGGCATGAATTTCGCGCCGTCGGCCCAGTCTACACCATCCATGACATTCTCATTGAAAAATACGTACGTCCCGGAATTGGACTGCCGGGAATAGGCGGATATTTCGCCGCCGTCCTCCCAGCCCAGTTCCGCCCAATTGCGGATGTCGCCGGTGAAAACCGCCTTCAGTTCCGCGGTGGTCATTTTCTCGATCGGATTGTCCTTGTGAACCGCCACCGCTATTCCGTCCTGGCCGACGATAAACTCATAGACTTCCACATCGTTTTCACGGGCATTTTTTATTTCCTGCTCTTTCATCTGGCGGGAACTTTGGGCAATATCAACGTTATCATTTATGAGCGCCGCTATCCCGGTTCCTGAACCGCCGCCGGTAATTGAAAGCCGGGCGTTAGAATT
>PUMX01000496.1 GCA_003552485.1 Candidatus Hydrogenedentota bacterium | reverse complement strand
CCCCGCCGTTAACCCGCCGCCCGAGCCTGCCAGGGCCTGCCACGCGGTCAGAAAGATGAGCGGGGCCGCGGCCCCTTCCCGCGGGGACCAGCCGTCGGGCAAGAAAGCCAGGGACTCCTCGGGCGCGACAACATACTCCGCCAACGTGCCGTCCCGCGTGAGGCCCGTCTGTCCACGCAGCACGACGACCCAGTCGCCTTCCTTGAAACGCCGTCCGCCGGTAACTACTTGGCCGCATCCATCGCGGCCAACCGCGAACGGGGGCCTGCCCGGCCGCGGGCATTGGCCGCGAATCACACTGGCGTCCGCCGGATTCAACGCGGCGTAGGACAGTTTCACTAGTACTTCGCCGGGGTCTGGTTCCGGTATGAACCGTTCCTCGAGCCGAAGGGTGTCCAGCGAACCGAACTCATGAAACCGCCAAATACGCATCCGCTCGTCGAGCATACGCGGCGTTCCTTTAACAATGAAGTTCCTTTGCCGTTTCGCTTACGGCGCTCCCGAGGCCCCCATGGCGCTGCAAGAGGGAGGCTGGTTGGAAGATCGCCGCGCCGAGGGCGTGTTGATGCTTCCTCTCCTCGCTCGATGTGCGAAATCCCAATCCATGGGCTCATTGAGCCGATCCATGTGCTCGTCTTCGATGAAGCCGTAATAGACTCCCATGTAGTAAGGCAGCAGATAGACCGCGCCCTGCGACAACGTTCGTCCATTTCCGCCCACATCGAGGCGGAAGGGATCATGGTTCCAATGGTTGAAATGCCGCTCGTCGACGGGGACCACCTTGCCATTTACGCGCGTTCCCCGGGCGGGACCGCTGCCGGGACGGCCGTACAATCCCACGGATTGCTGTGGCGGCAACATGTCGATGTCGAGGCGATGGCTGTTCTCATGGGCCCAGTTGAAGCGGTCCAGCGGGAAACGCTTCAGCGTTTCCACGGCGTCGCCAAGCCAGGACTCCCACGGCTCGGCGAAACGGCTTGGCGCATAAACCCAGACGCCGTCCTCTTGTTCCTTTGCGCGCAAACCATGGACGGCGTAGGCGAAGTTGAAGAACGGATTCATCTCCGGTTGTTCGAGGGTCCAATAGAGGTAAAACGCGTGCAACGCTGGACGGATGGGATCGCCGTTGTCCGTGTATTTCAACAGATTATAGAAACCCATGAACGCCATTTCATCGTCGGACTGATTGCCCGAGCCGATGCCCCGCTGAATCTTGGGGACCATCATGTTCATGTGGTAGCTGTGCTCGTCTTTCAGTTCCTGGGCGACTTCGCCGTAGTAGGGATCGCCCGTGATGTGTTCCGTCACCGCGAGATACGAAAGCAGGCTCAGCGACTTCAACCCGCGCTCGATGTACCAGCGCGGCTCCTGATTTAGCGTTCCGGGATCATAATAGCCCCAGCGCGTCGGGCCTTTATGGTCGGTGTACTGGAAGTCGTGCTCGATGAGGTGATCCATGATGGCGCGCACGTGTTCGCGCACCCGTTCTTTCTCTTCCTCGGTCTCGCAGACCAGATCGTAGTACAACGGATAGAAGTAGAAATGCCCGTCGAGTTCGTCGGAGCTTGTGTCGCTTTTCCAGTACCAATCGCCACACTCGCTCACGGGCCAGCGCGGCTCATAGACGCGCCACAAGGGGTCTCGCTCGTCGCGCCGTTGCTGTTGGCCTTCGCGGGTGTAGCTCGAGCGCTCGTTGGGATCGGGGCCGTCCGTAGGCACGATGGTTCGCGCCACGTAACCGGGCGGGGCCGGATGCGAGCCGCCTTGCGTCACTTCGCCGAGCCAATGCAACGCCTCAAAAGCCTGGTGCGCGCGCTCCTTCGCTTTCTCGTCGCCGGTGGCGGCGTAGGCGTAGCACTGGCCCGCGCCGTACATGCTCGTCCACAGGCCGTCATTGTCGCTATCCCGCTGCGTGACCTCCGAAGTATCGCCCGGCGCGCCGACGCCAACTTCGAGCACGTACTCCCATGGCGTGCGCCGGTGGAAGCGATCGATCTGGTCCTCGTAAAATGTAGCCTTTTCGGCGAGCGACATGGGCCGCCGCTCGATGAGGCTTACGCCGCCGGCCGTAGCGATCCAGGCGTGGCCTTCCTCGGTCACGGCGATGGCGCGCACTTCGTCATCCGGCAGCCAACGCCGGCCCTGCCGGTAGGCCCAATGTTCTCCGTCGTAACGAACGGCGCCTTTCGTCGTTCCAAACCAGACGGCTCCGTCGCCGCCCGCCGCCGCGCAGGTGAAGTCTTTGACGGGCAAGCCGTCCTCGCCGGTGTACAGCGTCCATTCCTCGCCGCGCTGCACGCCCACGCCCTGCGCCGAGCCGAACCAGAGATTGCCATCGCTGTCCATCGTCAACGCTCGCACCTCGGTCGGCGCCCAGCTCCGCCCATCGTGCGAGCCGGGCGTGACCTCGTACCAGTGCCCAAGGCGCCGTTTGAACAACCCACTCGCCGCGCCCACGTGCAGCCGCGGCGTCATCACCAATTGGCGCGTCGCCGAATCGTCGCCAAGCATCTCGTTAAAGCTTTCGACAGGCTCGAACTGGGTTCCGTCGCCGTCGAGCTGATAGAGGCCCGCGTCCGTCGCGAGCATCTGCGCCCCGACGAGGAGGTCTTTGTACTGCCGGTCTTCGGGCAATGGAATCTGCATATCCATCCCGGGCACATGCAATGCGCCCTCGAAGGAGTACAAGACGGTTTCGCCAAGAACGCCGAGCAGTTCGACGGGCGATCCGGCGGCGCCTTCAACCGTCTCCCACGAACCGTTGCGATAGGCGGCCAGCCCCTCAGCCGTGCCTGCGTACACGGCGCCGTCGGGGCCGAGCGCAATGTTCAACACGTCGTTCGAGGGCAGACCCTCTTCGGTCGTAAACGCTGTGCGAACCTCTTGCTCGAATTCGCCCACGGTTGCGGTAGGCGCATCCGCCGCCGCAGGCATGATGGCGACGAAGCAAGCAAAAGCGCTGATGAAAGGGCGTGGTATGCTGAGCAAGGTGCGTCTCCTTATCGTTTGCGGGAAAGGCCGTTGCTTGTTCGCGCTGGCGCGGCGGCCGTCGCGCCCCTCGGAATAACTCCAAGGCCTACGTTTATACCAGACCGCCCAAGGGGGGCGCGACATTCCCAATCGGGCCGATTCGCAGCAAGTTTGCGCTCATGGAGCGGAAACCGCGTAGAATGTAGCCGCGAGTCAGTGGATGATCCGCCAACTAAGGAAAGGGAGAGCGCTATGACGTCAAACGGTTTTTCCCGGCGCGATTTTCTCCGCACGGGGCTTGTGGCCGCCAGTGGCGTGTGGGCGGCGCCGTTCCGCGCGGCCGCCGCCGATGAACGCCCGCCTAACATCGTGTTGATTATGTCCGACGACCAGGGTTTTGAAACGGTTGGCGCGTATGGCGGAGAAGACTATGAAACGCCGCGGCTGGATGAACTCGCGGCGACCGGCATGCGCTTCGATCACGGCTACGCGCAACCGATTTGTACGCCGTCGCGGGTGAAAATCATGACGGGCATGTCCAATGTGCGGAACTACAAGCGTTTTGGAGTGCTGCCCAAGGACCAGGTGACGTTCGCCAATCTGCTGCGTGACGCCGGCTACGCCACTTGCGTCGTCGGTAAATGGCAGCTCAACGATCCGGCGCGCGACGACCCGGAACGTCAGCAGGAGATCTTCGAGATCCCAGACCACTTCGGGTTCGACGAGTATTGTCTCTGGCAACTGTGCATGACGGGGCGCTCGCCTCGATACGCGAGCCCGGTGATGGAGATCAACGGAGAATTGGAGCGGCGCCACGGCGCGTACGGTCCGGACATTGCGGTCGAGTACGCCAAAGACTTCATGACGCGCCACCGAAACGAACCGTTTCTCCTTTACTATCCCATGATTCTGCCGCACTGGCCGTTCACGCCCACTCCGCATAGCGAGGATTGGGATCCCGATGCGGAGGATGGCGTAGAGGACGGTAAGTATTTTGCTGACATGATCGCTTATGTGGACACTATCGTGGGGCGCTTGGCCGATCATCTTGACGAACTCGGATTGCGCGAGAACACGCTTATCCTTTTCACGACAGACAACGGCACGGAGCGTCCCGATCATGGCCGCTGGCGCGATGCGGATTCCACGGTGCGCTGGAAGAGCCGTGAAGTGGTGGGCGGCAAGGGCGAGATGACCGACGCGGGCACGCGCGTGCCGTTTATCGCCAACTGGCCCGGGACCATCCCCGAGGGCTCCGTCACGGACGCGTTGGTGGACTTCAGCGATATTCTGCCGACATTGTGCGAACTGGCCAGCGTGGACCTGCCCGAGGATCGCATTATCGACGGCGAGAGCCTTGTGCCTGTGTTACAAGGCGAGGCCGATGCGGTGCGCGACGTGCTATACATGTGGTATGAACGCGGCGGCGACGAAGACGAGGCGCAGCAGTTCGCGCGCACGCACCGTTATAAACTCTATGATGACGGGCAGTTTTACGATGTCGCCAATGATCTGTTCGAAGAGAACCCCATTCCCGAAGAAGAGATGACTGAAGCCCAGTTGGCTGTGCGCGAAAAGCTGCAGGAAACGCTGGACCAATTCGCGGACCAACGGGGCCGCTGGCGCGTGGTGGACAACTGACCGCGTTGCGGTGGCGAACGAACCGTGTGCTCTTGGAATGGGCGCACTTTAGCCGCCGTACTTATGGAATTCTGTAGCTTCCGCTTCTCGTAGCAGGCGCAAACGCCGCCT
>PUMX01000050.1 GCA_003552485.1 Candidatus Hydrogenedentota bacterium | reverse complement strand
TCATGGCGTCAAACGCGTCCGCCACAGCGAGCAACCGCCCCTCAATGGGGATCTCTTCGCCCTTGAGGCCGAATGGGTAGCCGCCTCCGTCGAAGCGTTCGTGGTGGTATAACGCAAAGGGGATAAGCGGCAGGAGAAACTCGATGTCTTGCATGAGCCGCGCGCCACGCTCAGGATGCATTTGCATTTGCACAAACTCTTCTTCGCTAAGCTTGCCGGGTTTACGCAGGATAGCGTCATTAATGGCGATCTTTCCGACATCGTGCAGGATACCGCCCATTTCGCAGCGGTGTAGCGCCTCCTCGTCCCAACCGAGAGTTCGGGCGATTTCGAGCGCGAAGTTTGTTACCCGCCATGTATGCCCAACGGTGTAATGATCCCGGAGTTCTATGGCGTTAGCGATAGCGATGAGGGTGTCGTGGTAGGCTTGCTCGAGTTTGGCGACATGCTGCGCGTTCTTGATGGCGATGGCGGCGGGTCCCGCTAGGGCGACCAGCAATTCGAGATCGCCATCGGAAAAAGCGTTCGGCGCGCCCCGCGTGTCAACATAGATCACGCCAAGCCGTTCATCTTGATGATTCAGCGGAGCGCACATCACGGAGGCAATGTTCTCCGTAATAATGCTTTCCCTTTGATCGAAGCGCGAATCACCGGCGGCATCCAGGGTGAGCAACGCTTCTCCATTCTCGTAAGCGCGTTGCACAATGCTTGTGCTGACTGACACCTGCGCCAGCCGTTCATTGGATTTCACGTACTCCGTCACCAGTTGACTCGAGCCCTCTGGCTTGAGAAGGATGACGCCGTTATGAGCGGGGGTGAGGGAGAATACCTGGTCAAGCACGCGGGCAAACAGCCGCTTCAGGTCCCGTTCACTCGCAATGGCCTGGTTCGCCTCGTAGATCGCCTGAAGCCGTTGCCGCACATGGTGCGCGCCAGTCTCATCGCGAGCGGGTGGCTCCGAGCGTTGGAAGAAAGTCTCGTATACCCGCTGCACGCTGTCGGCCCGGATTGCGCCCGTAGGCTGTGTGTGGAAGCGGACGCTTGTGCCGTGTTCCGTATCAAAGGTGCGCGCTTCCGAGACTGTAGCTCCGTCGAAACGCAGTTCGACGGGGCCGATGGATACGATGTCACCATCATTAAGGCGGTATTCCTTGACGCGCCGGTCACCGATGTACGTGCCGTTGCCGCTGTTCAAGTCTTGAATGCGCGTGCCATTCGGCGTTTGCCGAATGACCGCATGCCGGCGAGATACCTGCATGTCGTTTAATTGCAGGGCATTCTCTGGACTCCGCCCGATAGTCAACGTGCCTTCGATTGGGACGGGTTGCCCCTGTAACGGCCCTGTCAATACCGTAATTCGTTCACGCTCCATCGAGGCCCTCCCGTGTCAACCGCACAGTCATCAAGATTCCCGCGCCGCCGATCTATCCCCCTGTATACCACAACGCGCCGTGGATGAACCACGCCGAGTGAGCTTTGACCGGGCCAGCCGGAGACGGGCCGTCTCGGTTGGGGCGCAAATTTGACAGCTACGTTCGACCTGACTAAAATAACGCTCAAATCACGCGCGTGAGGCTTTCGACCGCGCGTCTTTCTCCGGATCTGTCCGTAGTAATTTCCTGCCACATCAGCGTAGGGGGATCAATGCAATTCTTCGTACCCAAAGAGTACCACCCCGGCGAGACCCGCGTCCCTTTGATACCAGACACCGTGAAGCGGTTGACGGAAAAGGGAGCGACGATATCGGTGGAAACCGGCATGGGGCTTTCCGCAGGGCATAGCGATGAAGCCTATCAGGAGGCCGGGGCTACGATCATTTCGGACCGCAACGAGGGGCTGGGCGCCGCCGACGCCGTGCTGCGCATCCGTAAGCCGCCATTGGATGAAGTGCGGTTGATGAAAGCCGGCTGTATTCACATCAGTTTTCTGGATCCCTTCAATGAACCTGAACTGGTTCAGGAACTGGCGGCTCGCAACATCAGCGCGATAAGCCTCGAGATGATACCGCGCACCACCTTGGCGCAGAAGATGGACGCCCTCAGTTCGCAGGCGAATCTGGCGGGTTATGTGGCGGTTATCATTGGCGCTGAGCGTAGTCCGAAGAGTTTCCCCATGATGATGACGCCCGCTGGCACCATTCAGCCGGCCCGCGTCTTCGTGATTGGAGCGGGCGTCGCTGGATTGCAGGCCATCGCCACGGCCCGGCGGCTGGGCGCGCGGGTCGAGGCGTTTGACACGCGGCCCGTTGTCGAAGAGCAAGTCACCTCGCTCGGCGCGCGCTTCGTGAAGGTTGATCTCGGCGACACCGGCGAGACCGAGGACGGTTACGCCAAAGAGTTGACCGAGGAACAGCAGGCCAAGCAGCGCGAAGCCATGGCGAAGGTTTGCGCCAATTCTGACGTGGTCATCACCACGGCCCAGTTGTTCGGCAAGAAGGCGCCGGTAATCATTACGGACGACATGCTTCAGCGAATGCGGCCTGGTAGTGTCGTCGTCGACCTGGCGGTCGAGACCGGCGGCAACGTCGAAGGTTCGCAGCTTGATGAGGAGGTGGACGCACACGGCGTGCGCGTGGTTGGGCTGGCCAACTTGCCGGGCCGTGTTCCCGTACACGCCAGCCAAATGTTTTCGAGCAATCTCGGCCATTTCATCGAGAGCTACTGGGACGCCGAGAATAACATGCTGACGCTGCCATGCGAAGACGAAATCATTCACGGTTGCCTGGTGACGTTGGGCGGCGCTGTGGTGAATGAGCAGTTGCCACAGGCGCAGCAGCCAGCGGAGGCGTCAGCTACGGAAGAGGCGCAGGCCGAGCAGCCGGAAGCGCCGGAATCATCGCAAGCAGAGGAGGAATAGGGCCATGTCGCTTGAAATGCTGCTCCTTTTTACCTTTGTTCTGGCCATTTTCCTTGGTTTTGAACTGATTTCCAAAGTTCCCTCACAGCTCCACACGCCGTTGATGTCGGGGGCGAACGCCATCTCCGGCATCACCATCGTGGGCGCGCTGGTGGCCGCGGGCAGCGTGACCGAGGGAGCATTTAGTGTTGTTTTAGGAACGTTGGCCGTAACGTTTGCCACCATTAATGTTTGCGGCGGCTATCTCGTGACCGACCGCATGCTGGCCATGTTCCGCACCAAGAAGCCTGGGGGGTCAAAGTGACGCAAGCAGCCTTAGTTCAACTGGCCTACATCGCGGCCTCGATTCTTTTTATCCTCGGGCTGAAAATGCTCAGCTCGCCCAACACCGCCCGCCGGGGGAATCGCGTCTCGGCGCTCGGTATGCTTATTGCCGTTATCGCCACGCTGATGATCCAAGGACTCGAGTTCCAATGGATTATCCTTGGCGTGCTTATTGGCGCATCCATCGGCATGACCGCAGCGTTGCGCGTGCCCATGACGTCGATGCCGGAGTTCGTGGCGTTGTTCAACGGATTTGGCGGCATCGCCAGCCTGCTCGTCGGGTGGGCGGAATACCAGCGGAATATCGAAGTCTGGGGCGGTGGCGACGTCTCGTACATGACGGTGATTGCGATCTATCTCGCGATGCTTATCGGCGGGGTAACCTTCACCGGCAGCCTGATCGCCTACGGGAAACTGTCGGAGACCATTTCCGGCAAGCCCGTGTTGTTTACCGGGCAACAAGTCGTCAATGGGCTGATAGCTGCTGGAGTGGTGATCTGCGGCATTCTGTATGTGATCAACGTTGACAGCCCGCAGATTCCCTTGGCGTACACGCCGTTTCTCATCGCGATCGCGCTGGCCTTCACGCTGGGCGTGCTTGCCACCATACCCATCGGCGGCGGAGACATGCCCGTCGTTATCTCGTTGCTCAACAGCTACTCGGGTCTTGCCGCGTGCGCGGCGGGCTTCGTGATTCAAAACACCGTGCTCATTGTCTCGGGGTCGCTCGTCGGGGCCAGCGGCATGATTCTCACCATCATCATGTGTAAGGCGATGAACCGCTCGCTGGTCAACGTGCTGTTTAGCGGCTTCGGCTCGGCCTCAACGGCGGGAGGAGTCGCCAGACAGGGCGAAGCAAAACCAATCTCGCCCGAGGATACCTTCCTCATTCTCGAGAACGCGCGTAGCGTAATCTTCGTGCCGGGCTACGGCATGGCGGTGGCGCAAGCGCAGCACGCTGTTCGCGAACTGGCGGAGCTGCTCGAAGAAAACGGGGCGGAAGTGCAGTTTGTCGTCCACCCCGTTGCGGGCCGCATGCCAGGTCACATGAACGTGCTCCTCGCCGAAGCGAATGTGCCCTACGAAAAGCTTGTCGAGATTGAGGACGTCAATCCGATGATTGAAACCGTCGATGTAGCCATCGTTATTGGCGCCAACGACGTGGTGAATCCCGACGCGCGGGAGGATCCGTCAAGCTCGATTTATGGCATGCCCATTATTAACGTGGACCTTGCCCGCACGTGTATCGTGTGCAAGCGCTCCTTGGCTTCGGGCTTCGCGGGCATCGAGAATCCGCTGTTCTTCAAGGAGAACACGCGGATGCTGTTCGGCGACGCCAAGGCCAGCATGCAGGCGCTGGTCAGCGAGTTCAAGGAATAGCGCTTGCCGCGCCTCCGCAAGTGAAAGTACAATGTAGAGGGTTGCCGTACGGATCGTTGCCGGGCGGCAACCCATGCGGAGGGTTAGGATAACTGGTAATCCACCGGTCTTGAAAACCGGCGCCTTCGGGCTTGTGGGTTCGAGTCCCACACCCTCCGCCAGT
>PUMX01000292.1 GCA_003552485.1 Candidatus Hydrogenedentota bacterium | reverse complement strand
TTGTTGGTCGACTCGCCGGATTCGTCTTCACTTTTTCCACAAGTGGGACAGGAGATCTGGCCGTTGTCGCCTACAACGCCCCCACACGAGCCGCGCAAACAGCGTCCGCTCGCGAGATAACCTATCCCCATGATAATCATCACGAAGAAAAAAATGAGCAACGTAGCAAGTAATACGGGCCACATGGGCTAAACCTCGCTTCAACAAGGGCGCATCAAGAGATCCGCTCGAGATGCGCTTCTATATCGCCGGTCGCAATTTCGCTTATCTCACCTTCATTGTCCCTTACAAGTAACAACGCGGCAAGGCCCTCTTGTTCCGCCAATTGCGCGCCCTTTTCGGGACCCAGCGCCATGATCGCCGTAGCCCAAGCATCGGCCAGCGTGCAGCTGTCATGAATTACGCTAACCGAGACGAGGTCATGGGACACCGGCCAACCGGTGTTCGGATTGATAGTGTGGGAATAGACGACTCCTTCATGTTCGAAGAAGTTGCGGTAATCGCCGGACGTACACAACGCCGCGTCGCGCAGATTCACGATAACATAGGGCTCCCGCGTCTCGGGATCGGGCTTCTCGACGGCCAGGCGCCAGGGAACATCATTGCGGTTAAGCCCACGGGCCGTGATGTCGCCGCCAATCTCAACCATGAAACGTCCGTAGCCCAATTCTTCGAGCCCCTCAGCGACGTAGTCCGCGGCATAGCCTTTCGCCACGCCGCCCAAGTCACAGTAAAGGTCCGGAACGGACTTACTTATCGTGGACGCCTCTTCGTCGATCTGCAAGTGCTGATATCCGGTACGTTCGAGCGCCGCCGCTATCTCGTCTTCGGGGGGCGGTAATTCAGCATCCTCCCGTCCAGGCCCAAATCCCCAAAGCTTCACAAGCGGCCCGACGGTGATATCGAATGCGCCATTCGAACGTTCGCTTACCTTCAGGGACTTGCGAAACACGGTCAGCGTTTGCGAGGAAACCTCAAAAGGCTCTGCGCTGGCGTGATCATTAAACCGCGACAATTCCGAATCTGGTTGGTAGGTGGACATTTTGCTGTCCACGCGATCCAGGCGCGCATCGACCTCCGCCTGAAGGGTTTCCCGCGCTTCAGTGGAAATCGGCTCCTCTGTGACAACCTTCAGGTTGTATTGCGTGCCGATAGCCAGCCCGCGAAGGGCTGTCTCGTGAGGTCCTGTCAATTCGGGCGGCGCTTCGCAACCCGTGAGCGCAAGCACTAGGGCTAGCCAGATAAGCATGCGTGTACGATTGCATCCAGCGCGGATAACTGCGTGTGCTTGCTTCATCGAATCAGGCATCTCTCGCGATTGACTTGCTTAAGGGCGGGCAATTAGCCACCAAAGTCATCGAGCATAATATTCTCTTCTTCAACGCCGAGTTCGCGCAACATGGAGATCACCGCCGTATTCATCATGGGCGGCCCGCAAACGTAATACTCGACGTCCTCGGGCGCGACGTGGTCCTTGAGATACTCGTCGTAGAGGACTTGGTGAATGAAGCCCGTCGATCCGGTCCAATTGTCTTCGGGTAGCGGCTCGGACAGGGCCAAAACCCACCGGAAGTTGTCGTGCTCACGCTCGATCTTCTTGAAATCCTCGATATAGAAGGCCTCGCGATAGCTGCGCGCGCCATACCAGAATGACACCGGGCGGTTGGTCTTGATTCGATAGAACTGATCAAAGATGTGCGAGCGCATCGGCGCCATCCCCGCGCCGCCGCCAACGAACACCATTTCGGCATCAGTATCTTTGGCGTAGAAATCGCCGAACGGACCAGAGATTGTAACCTTGTCGCCGGGCTTCAGGTTGAACAAGTACGAGGACATGATACCGGGCGGCGTCCCCTCCGGCGCGCGGGAAGGCGGCACAGCAATGCGCACATTCAGCATGATGATGCCGTGTTCCTCGGGATAGTTGGCCATCGAGTAGGCGCGTTCTACTGGTTCGTCGCAGGTGGATGTCAAACGCCAGAGGTCGTGCTTGTCCCACTCATCGCGGAACTCTTTGTCGATGTCAAAATCCTTGAAGTAAACGGTGTGGGGCGGGCACTCGACCTGAATGTAACCGCCAGCGCGGAAGGGCACCGTCTCGCCTTCGGGCAGCTCAAGCACCAACTCCTTAATGAACGTGGCTACGTTCCTATTCGACTTGACGGTGCACTCCCACTTGCGAACATCGAAGATCTCCGCGGGCACCTCGATCTTCATGTCCTGTTTGACTTTCACCTGGCACGACAAACGAACGCCTTCGCGCGCCTCGCGCCGCGTGACGTGGCTCGTCTCCGTCGGCAGCATCGCGCCGCCGCCCTCATGCACTGTTACGGTGCACACGCCGCAGGTGCCCTTGCCGCCACACGCCGAAGGAATGTAGATCCGGTGATTCGCAAGCGTGTCCAGCAAAGTAGCGCCGGAGCGAGTGGTTAACGTCTTGTCGGGATGGTCGTTAATGGTGATGGTGACCTCTCCGCCGCTAGCCAGCTTCGACTTGGCGACCATCAGAACGGCGACCAACCCGAGGATAACAACGGTGAAGGCCGTGACACCAAGGATTATTACCAGAATATCCATACCCATAAAGGGCGATTCCTTTTCGGGTTATGCAGCCCGCTTACAACTGAATGCCGGCGAAGGCCATGAATCCAATGGCCATCAACCCTGTGATGATGAACGTGGCGCCAAGCCCCCGCAGTCCCGGTGGGATGTTGCTGTACCGAAGCTTCTCGCGAATGGATGCAAGCGCCACGACGGCAAGAAAGAATCCAAACCCGGCGCCAAAACCAAACACACAGCTCTCGGCGAAGTCGTAGTCGCGCTGCACCATGAACAGTGAACCGCCCAGTATGGCGCAGTTCACCGCGATTAGGGGCAAGAACACGCCCAACGCCGCGTACAGCTTCGGAAAGTATTTGTCCAGGGTCATTTCCACCACCTGGACGGTAGCGGCAATGGTGCCGATGAAAGCGAGGAAGCGCAGGAACATAAGGCTGACCTCGTCCAAAGCGGGATGGATCCACGTCAAGGCGCCTTCTTCCAGCACGAATCGATACAAAACGTTGTTCAGAGGCACAGTAACCGTCAACACAAAAATGACCGCGAGCCCCAACCCGAATGCCGTGTCGACCTTCTTCGAAACGGCCAGGAACGAGCACATGCCCAGGAAATAGGCCAGCGCCATGTTCTCAATAAAGGCGGACTGAATGCCGATGCCCAGGAGATGTTCAAACATGATTGACCTACTCCGATTCGATCTGTTCGGGCTTCCATTCACGGATAGCCCAAATGAAGAAACCGATGATGAAGAACGCCCCGGGCGCCAGCACCATCAGCCCATTCGCCGGATACCAGCCGTCATCCCTAACCAAGGTCATGATCTGATAATCGAACAGTGATCCCGAGCCCAGCAACTCGCGGAAGAAGGCCGTGCCCAAGAGAATGAGGCTATACCCCAAAGCGTTGCCCAGCCCGTCGAGAAAACTCAACACAGGCCCATTTTGCATAGCGAAAGCCTCCGCCCGGCCCATGATGATGCAGTTGGTGATAATCAGCCCCACGAAAACGGAAAGCTGTTGGCTGATTTCGTAGACGAACGCCTCCAACACTTGGTCGGTGATAATCACAAGTGACGCAATGATAGTCAGTTGCACGATTACACGGATGTGGCTCGGAATGCCTTGGCGGAGCAAGCTTACCGACACATTCGCCAGGGTCATAACGAAAACGACGGCCATACACATTACCAAAGCCGTGTCCATCCGGGTGGTGACCGCCAGCGCCGAACAGATGCCCAACACCTGCAACGCGATGGGATTATTGTTGAATAGCGGATCAAGCAGCGTCTCTCGCTCGTTGCGGCTAAGCAGCTTGGGCATTCTCCCCTACTCCTTTTCTTTCGCGGAAATTCTCGAGAAACGGCCCGAAGCCGTGTTCGCCAAACCAAAACCGAAGCATGTGTTGCACGCCGCGCGCCGTGATGGTCGCGCCGGCAAGTCCGTCGGCTTCGTAGGGGTTCTCCTCAGGCGGACCGGCCGCGCCCTTTACCACCTGAATCTCCGGCTCCCAATCCTCATCGTAGATTTTGCGTCCCTGCCATTGCGCCTGCCAACTGGGATTGTCCACCTCGCCGCCAAGGCCTGGCGTCTCTTCATGTTCATAGTAGGTCAGGCCGCGCACCGTGCGGGTATCGGATTCGACCGCAATGAAGCCATACAGCGTTGACCACAGGCCCTCGCCTTGGATAGGCAGGACAATCAAATCGATGGTGTCGCCATCTTCGTCATATACGTAGTAGATAAGTTCGCGGTGAGGCAATCGCCGAATGCCAGCCCGATTATCCGGCGCGGGCTCGCTGAGTTCCGGATCCCGCCGCACCGCACGCGCGTCAAACTCCTCGGGATCAACGTCTGGCAGTTCCTCTCCCGCTTGGAGATCGATCACAACGCCTTCGAGCCGCTCATCGAAGATCCGGTCGACTTCTTCGGCGCTGGGCCGGGCTCCGATTTCCACGAGGCCAGCGGCCACTAGTACGTTCTGTTGGCGATCGAGAACGCGGTTGGCCTCCTGCCGCTCACGCAACCCCACGGCCGCCGAAGAAACGATAATGGAGCAAGCCATACAGACGGCGCCAGCGAAAACAAAGGTATAGAGCGTGGGACTAAGTCGCATAACCCGCCAATCTCCGTTTAACGTTTTGCTCAACGATAAAGTGATCGATGAGCGGAG
>PUMX01000545.1 GCA_003552485.1 Candidatus Hydrogenedentota bacterium | reverse complement strand
CACAGCCTCAACCCCCTATGTAGGGTAAGAAAGCAAATGGCTTGACGTTCCCCATACCGGTAAGATTCTTAAATGACTTGACACGGCGCGCCAAGGACGTTCGCGGCCATATCGCCCCAACTAAAGGTGCGCTCGGGCGCGAGCCGCTGCAAAGACTCGCACAAGGCGCCGTAACCGCTGGCGAATACAACAGGCCCCCAGAATAGTAGGGCCGCGCCGGGGTTGAGCCGCGAACGGCTAAGACTGCCCCAAGCAAGACCGGCCATTATCGCAAACATCCCGAAGTGTCCCACTTTGTCAGTGTGGGCAAAACCTAGCTCGGGCACCGGAGGATTGGGCGTCACGGACACGATCATTACAGCGCCGCAGTACAGAACCAGTGCTATGTGAAAATGCTGCGAACGGATCTGCATTGTTCCTAACTACGGGGTTTAGGGAGCAATTACCGGCGCCGGTATCGCGCCACGCCTCCATGGTGACTCAACTCGAAGCCCCACGTATTGCCGCCGATCTGGATCCCGTCAATAAGCGCGAGATCAACGGGCAGCGCGCCCGAACCTACCCCAGGCCGGCGGCCTGGCAATTGCAGCTTCGTGACGTGAGTCCGGCTCAACGGCGCTTGGGAATACGATACCATTCCCGCCGTATCGGTTGCATGAAGCACGGTGGCGGGCCGGCCGCCGGAAAACAGGTCGGCCAGTAGAAGGAACTGGTCAAGGGCTTCACGTTGACGCAAGTGGAAGAAATCCATGGCGGTGCGAAAGGCTTCTTCGGCGTTGATAAACCACAGGGTCGCCACCGACGGCAACAGCTCGTCGGGCCGCTGCATGTACAACGAAGGGGACACCAGATGGCGCAAGTACCGGTCCCGCGTCTGACCCGCCCGAATTAGGATGGCGTCACGTTGAATAGCCAGCCCCGGCCGTTGTGGCATTTGAACTTCCTGAATCGCAGCCGTGAGCCGACGCGCCGCGCTGATGGTGAACTCCGGGGCCACAGGTCCTGTGCGACGAAACAGAAATTCGTCGGGCTCTGTCATCACGTCCATAGGAATCGGTTCGATGTACACCAATTGCCCCGAAGTGGCGAGTCCCGGCTGTGCTGGATTGACGCCCGCCGCCTCTGGAACGATAACGGCCACGACCGCGTGCAGATCAGCCGGAATAGACACAAGCAGCGAGCGCAGGCTGGTCTGCTGATGTTCGTTTAATGCGGTATTATCGAAAACGAATACGCCCGTCTGGGTCCAAATGGCGCGCGCCGTGGGGGCAAGCCCGAGGGCGTCGGCTATGGCGGCGCGGGTGTCAGGGTCGCTGCGCCCGTATTCGGCCAGCGTGAGGGCCAATTGCATGCCCGCGCGGGCGATCGCGGGATCCGCGACTGGCGGATGTCCCGCCAGCGGCGCCACGCCGGCTGTCTGCCCACCCAACGCGTCGCGTACGGCGTACACGATTTCCGGCCCGTCTGCGGCATCCAAGACGGAGCCCAAGCCGTGGAGCCAATTCAGCGCGTTCATGAAACTGTGCAGCGCTTCCATGGGCGCGCTGTCGTCATCAGTTACCGCGGCGCCAAGCGCTTCGGCGGCGCTCACTCCGGAGGCCAACGCAACAGGCCGCCCTCCGGCCTCGACGAGGTGAGTCCATGATTCCGCCAGTTCCGTGGTAAACCGCCGTTGCGAGAAGAAGTTACGAAAGAAATCGCTCCACGCGAGTTGGGAGTATTCGGCTTCGTTTAGGACGTCGAACGCCTCGGACCGCGCTTCTTCGGTGGGTTCCTGCGAGAGTTCTTCAAACGCCTCAGTTAACGCTGTTTCCTGCTCGCTGGTTAACGCGAGCGCCCATCCCGCCGATAAACCGGCTACGAGGAGAACGAGAAGAGGCTTCATGAGTGCGATGGGTGACAGCAAGGAACTACCCCTCCTTTCTGATTATGAGACCATTATCCGATCTCTTGTCGTAACTGGTCAAGCTTGCTGGCTGCACACGGCCTCGCTAGTCTGTCGGCGCCGCCATGCATGATCCCGCAAATAAAAGGCTGGCATACGGGAATGTCAAACCTTTCTTCGTGGTTACATTTGCGTCGGCCGCCCGGGGCTAATGGAAACGGTTTACACGATGCGTATCAAGCGCCATTGAACCGTGGTTTTACTCAGTGTGTATTGTTTTTTCGATTCGATGTTAGTATGGTTAGAAGCGCGGAAGGAGGTGGGGTATGACATGCCGCTGTTCCGCGATGCTACACGAAGGCCTTTTTGCCAGTGTGCCGCGTGTTTGAGTCGCTTTGGTGAGCAAGGCGAAAACAGGGAAGTAGGTGAAACAAGTATGAGGCATATCAAAGTAGTTTCTTCGGAGATGCCGGCAAGCGCCATTTGGGTGGAGGATCATCCTGGCGTCCGGTCAAGCGTCAAGGGTTTTCTCCGGAACCCCGTTGGCGTGCTCGAGCTCCACGTGGACTACCTGTTCAAGGAGAACAACAACGAGGTCGACTAGCCCTCGTAGGCTCGACGCAGTCAAGGCGCCGGCCCGCCGCACAGGCGCGCCGGCGCCTTTCTCAGTTCGGCTCCTGTCCGACCCAGCCAGCAGCTCGCCGAAGACACTCCACCTGCCGCCGCTGCGCGATCACCAGACGTAACGCAGAGCGACATAGATGCTGGCTATGATAAGCGACGCCAGCGTGATCGGCAGGCTATGGCGGAGGAATTGGGCAAAAGAGAGGTGTCGGCGGTTTTTGCGGGCGATATCCAGCACCACGAGATTCGCCGCCGAGGCGTACACCGTGGCGTTGCCGCCGAAACAGGCGCCCAGGGCGAGCGCCCACCACAACGCCATGCTCACGGCGTCCTCGGAGTGTTCGGTCGCGCGGGCTAATTCAGGTATCGCGGTGTGCACCACGGGAATCAGCGCCGTCGTGATGGGCACATTGCCAACAAAGGCCGAGGCCACCGCCGCGAACCACAAGATAATCATCGAGGTAAACAATAGGCTCCCGGCGCTCAAGCGCAATCCCGCCTGGGCTAGCCCTTCAAGCACGCCCGCGGCCGCCAGCCCGCTTACCAGCAGGAACAATCCGATAAAGAAGAACAGCGTCGGCCATTCAACAGCCCTAAATGCTTTCTCGGGATCGGCTTTGACGACCAAAAGAAGCACCGCGGCGCCCGCAAGGGCGACCGTGGCGGGTTCAAGGCCAAGCAGGTCGTGCAACAGAAAGATCGCAAGTACGGTCCCCAGCACCGACAATGTCTTCACAAGCAGCTTGGTGTCGCGTATGGCGCTACGCGCGTTAAGCTCCATGATGCGCGCGCGGATATCCGACGACACGAAAGCTTCGCCGCGGATCGTCAAAAAACCGAACACCGCCAACGCCGCTAAGGACACGACGGATACGGGCGCAAGGTGAATGAGGAACGCGTTGTAGCTTAAGTGCGCCGCGCTGCCAATGAGGATATTGGGCGGATTGCCGATAAGCGTGGCGGCGCCGCCGATGTTCGCCGAGAAAATTGTGATCAGCAGATAGGGCTCGGGGCGCACTTCGAGCCGATCCGTGATAAGAAAGACGATGGGCGCGATGAGTATGACGGTTGTCACGTTATCCACCAGCGCGCATAGCGCACCCGTAACCAAGCACAACAAGATAATCAGCGGCCCGGGCCGTCCCCGCGCGACCTGCGCCATGCAGATCGCGATGTAGCCGAAGAAGCCGCTTTCAGCGAGGAAATGCACGATAATCATCATGCCGGCCAGCAGGAAGATCACGCCCAGGTCAATGTGGTCAAAAGCCTGATCTTGACTGACAATGCCCAGGATGATCATGGCGGCGCCGCCACACAACGCCACCACCGTCTTGTGGACGCGTTCGGTAATGATGCCGGCCAGCGTGAGCGCAAAGATAACGACGGCTAGGCCTGCGGCTAGGCTCATAGGGCGTGGTCTCTCCTAATTGCTTTAGGCGTTATCCATATACGCGCGGCGTCAGACCGTGGCGGGCCGGTCCCCCTTGCCGCCGCGGATTATAGACGCAACAAGCGAATGACAATATCGTGACGGTCAACGAAGCCCACAAGGCGATCGTGTTCCACAACAAAAGCGTACGGTATGTGCTCCCGGTTCATGCGGAACACCACCTGAATGAGGGGTGTCGCGGCGTCAAACACCAGCGGGCGTTCATTCATGAACTCGGCCACGCGCACCTCGTTCTCGCAGGCGAGGAAGCGATCAAAGGACTCGAGTTCCGGCAGAAACGTTATGTGATCCAGATACGTCATGTACCCAGGGAACCCTTCCTGAAGAATCTCGGCCGCGGTGACCGAACCCACCACTGTCTCATCGCCGTCGCACACGGGAATAACGCGCACATCGTGGGTGAAGAACTCGTCGAGCAGTTCGCTCAACAGTGTGTCCGGCGAAACGCTGGTTACCACCGGCCGCATCAAGTTGCGCGCGCGCAGTTCTTCTTTGACGCGGATACCGCTCTTGTCGATGAAGTCCCATGCGGCGCGCGGTGTGCTCGCCGCGCGGAGTTCTTCGAGGCGGTCGTCGTCGCTTGCGAAATCGCTGATCGCCCCCATGGTTTGCAGCATCAACGCGTTTTTGTGCTCCCCGCCGGCAATGAGAAACAAGAGACGGACGGGTGAGCCGTCGATGCAGTAATTGCTAAGCGGTTCCCTGGGAATGCCCAAACCGACCAGAAACTCTTGCATCCCCGGAACGCGCGCATGAGGAATGGCCACGCCTTTCTCGAGAGCCGTCGCGGATTGGGCCTCCCGCGCTATGATGGCGTCAGCCACATCGCGCCAGTCGGCGCCTATGTCGATCTGCCCAGCCGCGCTGCTGACGCCATGGAGCAGTTCCCGCGTCGCCTCCTGCACGGTGCGCGCTTCCAGGCCAACCATAATGTGATGGCGCGGCAACAGACTCGAAAGCTTCATCGATGGGCTCCCCACTGGCGCTTGTATGCGCGCCGTATTCGCAGCGAAACGCTCCCCTTCCACCTTATAAGAACCAAAACCGCTTACCGGCGAGGCCCGGCAGCACAATTATTGCACATTTCTCCGCGCGCTGCCCCTCAATCGCCAGTCGCGATCGCGCGCCCCCCTTACTCCAAACCCTTCTATCTGGTACACTGGCCCGCGATTCCAGAACGCCGGGACCACTGATCACACCATGGATCCCGACACCCGCCGGAAAACCCACGAGAGCAGGATACCGTGTCAGATTCATTCTCACAAGTAACAGAAGCGATCGTCACCGTTCAGAACGCCGTCAAAGGTTTCGGCGCGCAACACGTGCTCGATGGCGTGTCCCTTGCCGTTCACGCGGGTGAACGCGTCGGCCTCATCGGCCGCAACGGCGCCGGCAAGTCCACGTTGATGCGCATCATCGCGGGTCACGACAAGCCGGATGAGGGCCATGTTACTTGGAAGCGCGACCTGCGCGTCACGATGTTGCAGCAGGACTGCGTGTTTGACCCGGACTTTACCGTGGATGATGTGCTTCATGACGCCTTGCGCGAGCGGCTCGAATTGCGGCGTGCCTACCACAGCGCCGTCGACGCGCTCGAGGGCGCCGAGCCGGGCACGGATGAACACCGCCAACTTGCCGAACAGGTGGAAGAAATGGCGCATCGCCTCGACGTCCTGGGCGCATGGGAAGCCGAGCAGGAGCTCCGGCGCGTGCGCCATGCGCTGGACCTGCCATCCGGGAACCAGACCGTCCGCCGTTTGTCCGGCGGCGAACGGCGGCGGCTGGACCTGGCCGCCGCGTTGCTGCAAAGGCCTGACTTGCTTCTGCTCGACGAGCCGACCAATCACCTAGACGTGGCCAGCGTCGAGTGGTTGGAGAGCTTCCTGAGGGGGTTTGAAGGCGCGGTCATGCTTGTGACGCACGACCGCTACTTTTTGGACCGCGCCGTAAACCGCATGATCGAGTTGGAGCGCCGCCAAGCCGTCAGCTTCGCGGGGAACTACACGGCCTATCTCGAAAAGAAAGCCGAGCGCGAGGCCATCGAGGCCCGTACCGAACAGCGCCGGCAAGCCACGCTGCGCCGCGAACTCGAATGGCTGAAGCGCGGACCTAAAGCGCGCGGCACAAAACAACAGGCGCGGATCGACCGGTACTATGAACTCGCCAGCCAGGAAGGCCCGGAAAATGGATCCGAAACGCGATTTCGCATCCCGCGGCCGCCGCGGCTGGGCAAACGCATCCTCGACGCCGAAGAAATCACCAAGCGATACGGCGATACGCTGCTGTTCGACCAACTCTCGCTGTCCATGGAGAAGAACATGCGGCTCGGAATCGCCGGACCCAACGGTTGCGGCAAGACCACGCTGCTGCGCGTGCTCATGGACGAGGAACCGCCCGACAGCGGCCGCGTTGTGATCGGCGAGACCACCCAGTTTCTCTACGTCGACCAGACCCACGAGCAAATTGATCCGGAGAAGACGATTCAAGAGCACGTCGGCGGCGGCGCGAGCCACGTCGAGGTCAACGGCCAGCGCATCTACATTCCCGCCTACCTCGAGACGTTCCTATTCGATCGCGCCAGCATCCGCATGCCCATGCGCAACCTTTCCGGCGGCGAACGCAACCGCGTCGAACTGGTCCGCAAACTGCTCAAGGGCGGCAATGTCCTCGTGCTCGACGAACCCACCAACGACCTTGATCTGCAGACCCTGCGCGTGCTCGAAGAGGCCATCGCCAACTTTGAGGGCTGCGCCATACTCGTCAGCCACGACCGCTACTTCCTCAACCGGCTATGCACCCATCTGATTGTCTTCGAAGGCGGCGGGCAGGTCGCGCAGATCACGGGCAACTACGATGATTACCTGCTGTACCGGGAACGCCAAAACGCGCCTGCCGAAGAGAAGGCCAGCGCCGCCAAGAGGACGCGCCCCAAGCCGAAACAACGCGAGGAGCGGCGGCTTACGTATAAAGAAAAGCAGGAGCTGGCGGGATTGCACGACGTTATCGAAGCCGCCGAGGCCGAAGTCGCGGAACTCGAAGCTGTTATCCATGCGCCGGGTTTCTACGAGCAGGACTACGCCAAGGTGCAAGAGACCCTCGACGCGCTGGAAGCCGCCAAGGCCCGCGTGGAGGCGCTCTACGAGCGCTGGGAGGAGCTTGAAGCCATCGCTGGCGGGTAAAGAAGGGCCGGCAACGAGCGAAAAAGGAACACCGGCGCGAGGTTCCCTTTGTTTGTGTTTGCGGCGGACCGAAGATACTAAACAGGCGCGACGCCAAGGCCGAGCGCCGCGCCTGTCGAGACGTGTTTGTCTGTGTTCGCGCGGTTACTGCGCGGTTTCGCGGGCCGCGCGTTCGCGAATGAGGTTGAGTGCGCTGCCGGCTTTGAACCATTCGATCTGGGTGTGGTTGTAACTGTGTTCGACAGCGAACTCGTCGGTGGTCCCGTCGGCGTGATGCAGCACTACGGTCAGTGGCTTGCCGGGCGCAAATTCGGTCAGGCCGAGGATATCAATGACGTCGTCCTCCTGCACTTTGTCGTAGTCGTCCTTGTTCGCAAACGTCAACGCGAGCATGCCCTGCTTCTTGAGGTTAGTCTCATGGATGCGCGCGAAGGATTTCACGATGATGGCGCGCACGCCGAGGTAGCGCGGCTCCATGGCCGCGTGCTCACGGGACGAGCCCTCCCCGTAGTTTTCATCGCCCACGACGACCGTGCCGATGCCCGCCGCTTTGTAGGCGCGCTGCGTATCGGGCACGGGGCCGTACTCGCCGGTGAGTTGGTTCTTCACCTTATTGGCCTCATCGTTGAAATAGTTGATGGCGCCGATGAAGCAGTTGTTCGAGATGTTGTCCAGGTGCCCACGGAAGCGCAGCCATGGCCCCGCCATTGAGATGTGGTCCGTGGTGCACTTGCCCTTGATCTTGATGAGCAGCCGCAGACCCCTAAGATCCGTCCCTTCCCACGGGGAAAACGGCTCGAGCAGTTGCAGCCGGTCCGAATCGGGCCGCACCACCACCTCTATGTCGCTGCCGTCCTTGGCGGGCGGTTGGTAGCCGGCGTCCTTGACATCGAAACCCTGGGGCGGCAACTCATGGCCCTTGGGCGGATCGAGTTTCACCTCCTCGCCCGCTTCGTTTTTCAATGTGTCCGTCAGCGGGTTGAAGGTCAAGTCGCCGGATAACGCCATGGCCGTGACCGTCTCCGGCGAGGCCACGAAGGCGTGGGTGTTCGGGTTGCCGTCGTTGCGTTTTGCGAAGTTGCGGTTGAACGATGTGAGGATCGAATTCTTCTCCCCTTCTTTCAGGTTATGCCTGGCCCATTGGCCGATGCATGGCCCGCACGCGTTGGCCAGCACGATGCCGCCGATCTTTTCCAAGCCGTCGAGTTGGCCGTCGCGCTCGACGGTGTAGCGCACTTGTTCGGAACCCGGGGTTATGGTGAACTCGCACTTCATCTTCAGCCCTTTATCCGCTGCCTGCCTGGCGATAGAGGCGGAGCGATCTACGTCTTCATACGACGAATTCGTGCATGAACCGATGAGCGCCGCGCTCAGGTTGGCGGGCCAGTCGTTTTCCTTGACCGCCTTTTTAAACTCGGAGATGGGCCAGGCCAGATCCGGTGTGAACGGGCCGTTGATGTGTGGCTCAAGTTCGGACAGGTTGATCTCGACGAGCTCATCAAAATACGCACTGGCATTCTCGTAGACTTCGGGATCGGGCCGCAGATGTTCGCGCACGCTCTCCGCCGCCTCGGCCACGTCTTCGCGCTCTGTGCTCTTCAAATAGCGGACCATGGAATCGTCGTAGGCGAAGACGGACGTGGTCGCGCCGATTTCCGCGCCCATGTTGCAGATGGTGCCCTTGCCCGTGCACGACAGATTCTCCGCGCCCTCCCCGAAGTATTCGAGGATGGCGCCGGTGCCGCCTTTGACGGTGAGGATGCCCGCGACTTTTAGGATCACGTCCTTCGGCGACGTCCAACCTTGAAGCTTACCCGTCAGCTTCACGCCAATAAGCTTTGGCCACTTCAATTCCCACGGCATGCCCGCCATGACGTCCACGGCGTCCGCGCCGCCCACGCCGATAGCCACCATGCCCAAGCCGCCGGCGTTCGGCGTATGGGAGTCGGTGCCAATCATCATGCCGCCGGGAAAGGCGTAGTTCTCGAGGACCACCTGATGGATGATGCCTGCGCCTGGTTTCCAGAAGCCGATGCCGTACTTATTCGACACGAAGGAAAGGAAATCGAAGACCTCCTCGTTTGCGCTGATCGATTTTTGGAGGTCCTTGCGCGCGCCGGCCTCGGCCAAGATCAAATGGTCGCAGTGTACGGTGCTTGGGACCGCTGTCTTCGTCTTGCCCGCCTGCATGAACTGCAACAACGCCATCTGCGCCGTCGCGTCCTGCATCGCCACGCGATCCGGCGCGAAATCGACGTACGACTCGCCGCGCGCATGGGTTTCCTCGGCGGAACCGCCGTACAGGTGGCTATAGAGAATCTTTTCGGTCACCGTGAGGGGCCGGCCTACCACGTTTCGGGCCGCATTCACCCGCATAGGCAGTTGAGCGTAAACCCGCTGGATCATGTCAAAATCAAACGCCATCTTTCCCTTACCTCATCGTTATTGGGCGTCAGTTGCGCAGGACGTGCGCGGCGTTTAACGCCGCGGTGGATAAACACACCGCAGTATAGACGCCA
Source organism: Candidatus Hydrogenedentota bacterium (assembly GCA_003552485.1). Classification (GTDB taxonomy): domain Bacteria; phylum Hydrogenedentota; class Hydrogenedentia; order Hydrogenedentales; family SLHB01; genus PUMX01. Next base: position 9,462 of record PUMX01000545.1, on the reverse strand, counting down.
ACACATACGACGTCCAGTTTATTGCCGCGACGACTCCTTGGGCGCCGGCGCCAGATAACTCTGAGGCGCAGTCTAGTGGTAACATTGCCGCGTCGCCGACTGCTGACGATATCAGAAGGAATCCAGAGGGCATGAGGGATTCCGCCGCCGTGCGTATTGGACGCGCGCGGCTCTTGCGCTGCTGCCCGCGGCTTCGGGAACACGTTTGGCCGGATTCACCGAGGACGCCGCTATTTGATGAGGCTTTTCGTTGGAATAGGACGGCCATCCATTGTTCAGAGACGTCACACGGGTTTGCGTTTGCTGGCCGGGTTTCGTTACACATACGCTAGACAAGGCGCGCGCCGCGACTGTCGGCGCCGCCGGGCTAAGGTCTGCTCCAACTCAATCAAGTCAGTGCAGAAGGGAGGTATTGGGTTATGTTGTTAATTGGCGGCTTTTTCGGGCGTCTTTTCGAGGTGGTTCAATCACAAATCGTCGTCATTCCGCTGGAAACCCCCTTGGCGATCGCTTACGTCATCCTCAACCTGGTTCTACAGATGTGGGCGCTTATCTCCGGCGACGGCGTAGCCGTCAATAACGGCTTCTTCCCGTTCTAGGCCCGGTTCCTTGAATACAGAGCAGCGCGCATGATTCGGCCGCCCCAGGGCTTTCCGTGAACCGCCCCCTGGTATGGAGCGCCGCCGCCTTTGCCCTCGGCGTGTACACCGCCGCGCAGGACACGCGCGACGGATTGTTGCTCGCCGGGATTATGCTGGCGGCGGGCCTGATCTTCATCACCCGGGCGCATTTGCCCTTGCGGTGGCAAAGGCTCGTCGTTATTTTTTGTTTCTTCTCGGCGGGCATGTTTGTCTATGGCGTGCGCGATCTCGAGTCCCGGGTCGACTCGCTGGGCGCCGCCGCCTACCATGATCCGGGGCGCTACTACATCCTCGAAGGCGCCGTGCGCGAGGCGGACGTCATCCTGTCCGACACCGGATACGCCAGCTTCACGCTTGACGCGGACACGGTGTTTCTGGGCGGCGAAAAGCAACCGCTTGAAGGCGGCGTGCATATCCGTTGGATTGAGCCCGCGTTTCCACTCTATCCCGGCGAACGGATCCGCGTTGAGGGCGTTGTCGAGTATGCTTTGAGCCGGGTCAATCCAGGCGTGCGAAGCTATGAGGAGACGCTGCGCGGTCGCGATACGCACACGGCCCTGCGGATCTACGGGGGCGATTCTATCGAGCGGATCGCGGACGAGCCTCCGGCGTCGTTACGCTACTGGGCGGCGCGTTTTCGGCATGCGCAGGCCCAGCATCTAACGCAACTCGTTCCCGACAACGCCGTCCCGTTTGTTCGCACTGTGTGGCTGGGCGATCGGCGCGGCATCGGCCAGGACCAGTATGACGCCTTCTTGCGCGCCGGAACCGCGCACATCCTTGCCGTGTCGGGCATCCACATGGGCATCATCTTTCTGACGGTGCGCGGCGTGTTCGGTATGTTCATTGGCAACCGGCGCGCGCGGGCGTTGTTCGTTATCGCGGCGGTGTTTGCGTTTGCTTTTGTGGCGGGCGCGCGCGTCTCGGCTTTGCGCGCAGCGCTCATGATCGCGGTTTATATGCTTGCCGAATGCTTCGACCGCGAACCCGACACACCCAGCGCGCTAGGGCTGGCGGCTTTGATTCTGCTGTGGCTAAACCCGTTGTATCTATTCGAAATCGGGTTTCAACTCTCGTTTCTTAGTGTGTCATCCATCCTTCTCTTCCACGAACCCATTAAGAATGCGCTGGGGCGCGCCGGAATGCCCGAATATGCGGCCGGCGCCGTGGCGTTGCCGTTGGCGGTGCAGGTTTTGCCGCTTCCCTTGGCCGCCCATCTGTTTCACGTGGCGCCGTTAACCGCGCCCCTGACCAATCTAGCGGTGGTCCCGTTATTGGGCGCTGTGTTATGGCTGGCGTTCCTTACGGCGGCGATAGGCGCTGTGTGGAATGGATTGGGCGCCGTGTTTGGTCATGCCGCGGGCGCGGCTGTGTCATTCATCGAAACGATTTCCGGGTTCGCCGCCAACTTGCCCGGTGGGCATGCAACCTTGGTCAGTCCCGCTCTTGCGGCGGTGGCGTGCTACTACGCCGCAGCCTGGTTGGCGTGGCGCGGCGCGCGGACCAGCAGTTGGACTCGGCGGCGAACACTGGCCTGCGCGGGTCTTGTCCTCGCTGTTCCATTTCTCTGGCGGCCGGCGCACCCGCCCCACGAGGTTGTGTTTATCGACGTGGGCCACGGCGACGCTGTCTTCGTGCGATCGCCCGGCGGCGATACCATGCTGGTCGACGGCGGCGATCGCGTGGGGGGCATGGATATGGGCGCGCGCACGGTCGCGCCGTTCTTGCGCAACCAAGGCGTTGACCACTTGGACTATGTCGCCGTTACACACGCGCACAGCGATCACATGGGTGGGCTGTTCCATATCGTCGAGAACTTTTCCGTGGGCGAAGTCATTCTTGGAATCCCCTCCGACACCCAATTAGAGCGGAGTTTCCTTGAGGCTTGCCGCGAAAATGGCGTTCCGGTTCGCCGCGTGTTTAGCGGCAACATTATTCCCCTAGCGGGCGGAGCGGTCGAGGTGTTGCATCCGCCTGAGCACTGGGCCGGCGCCGCCAACTTAAACGACGAATCCCTGGTGCTGCGCATGCAATGGGACGCGGGCGCGATCCTTCTCACAGGCGATATAGAGGAACAGGCCGAGCGTTTGCTGGAAGACACGGATGTCAACGCGTCGCTTATGCAGGCGCCGCATCACGGCTCGGCGACTTCAAGCACGCCCGGGTTTCTTGACGCGGTCTCGCCTTCCCACGCTGTAGCCAGCACGCCGGGCGCGCCGGTGCTCAACGACAGCGTCGTCAACCGTTATCAGGCGCGGCGCATTACCTTGTGGCGGACGAATCACCACGGCGGTATTCAAATCCGCGAGCGCAACGGTCGCTTCGTCATCCAGTCCGCCCGCGAACAACGCGGCTTGCTGCCGGAGAGTGCGGTGGTTCCGTGAGCCATGCGCGCGGAAAAGGCCGAGCCCCGGGGAAGGACGCGGCAAGCGCTTATGTTTTTGGCCTTATGTGAGGCGTGATACCATTAACGTGGTATTGTGACAATAGCGTAGGCGACGCGCCAGAACGCTTGGGCGCGTCAAAGATAGACGACGTTTGCGAGAACCATGACGGAATTCAACACCCATACCGGCGACGAAACGCGCGAAGACAACGACGTCGAACTCGAACCGCCGGCTATGTATCAAGTGCTTATGCACAATGACCACTACACCACTATGGATTTCGTGGTGGATGTGCTCGAGACGGTGTTCCGCAAACCGGCGCCCGAGGCTGTGCGCATCATGTTGAATATTCATGAGCAGGGCGTGGGGCATTGCGGCGTATACACCGCAGAGATCGCTGAAGCGAAAATCGCGACGGTGCACCAGAAGGCGCGGGCCCACGGGTATCCGCTGCGCTGCACCATGGAACCGGAATGACCCCGCCTTCGAGGCGGTTTGGAGAGGCAGTCCAATGATCAATAAAGACCTGGAGGCGACCCTCGGCGCGGCGTTGCGCGAAGCGCGCCGGCGCCGGCACGAGTACTTCTGTGTCGAGCACCTGCTGTTCGCCCTGCTTTCCGACCGGTACGGGCAGGAGATCATACAGAAGTGCGGCGGCAACGTTGAGCGCTTGCGCGAAGCGCTCGAGTCCTTCTTCGAACAGCACGTGGAGACCGTTCCGGGTTCGCGCGACCATGTGCCGCAACAGACGCAGGGCTTCGAGCGCCTTATGCAGCGGGCGATTGCACACGTTCACTTTTCCGGAAAGAAAGAGGTGGACGCCGGCGATATTCTTGCCGCCATGTTCGAGGAGAAGGACTCGCACGCCGCGTATTTCCTTCGGAAAGAGGGATTGTCCCGGCTCGATGTGCTGGATTTCATCTCTCATGGGGCGGTAAGCGACGACTTTCCCACGCCTCTCGATGACAGCGAAGACGATGACCTCGATGACGAGGAGATGGAACAGGCGTCGCGCGGCGGACGTTCGCAACGCACGGGCCTGGAAGCGTACACGGTCAATCTGACCGAACGCGCCGCGGCGGGAAAGATCGACCCGCTTATCGGCCGCGAAGCCGAACTGCGGCGCACCATGCAGGTGCTTTGCCGGCGCCGGAAGAACAATCCCGTTTTTGTGGGCGAGCCGGGCGTTGGCAAGACGGCGATGGTCGAAGGTATGGCGCTGCGCATTCATGAAGGGCGCGTGCCCGCTTTCTTGCAGGACGCGGAAATCATTGCGCTGGACCTGCCCGCATTGCTTGCCGGCACAAAGTATCGCGGCGATTTCGAGCAACGGCTAAAGGGCGTTATCAACGCGTTGGTCAAGCGCGACAAAGCCATACTGTTCATCGACGAGATTCACACAGTTGTAGGGGCCGGATCGACTACGGACAGCTCGATGGATGCCTCGAGCATCCTCAAGCCCGTGCTGGCTTCCGGCGACCTGCGCTGCATCGGCTCGACGACCTACGAGGAATACAAGCAGCATTTTGAAAAGGACCGCGCGCTGTCGCGGCGTTTCCAGAAGATCGAGATCGCCGAGCCGAGCGTGACGGAAACCGTGCAAATCCTACGCGGACTCAAGGAGCGCTACGAAGCTCACCATGGCATCCGCTACACCGATACGGCCCTGGAAGCCGCTGCCGATCTGTCGGCGCGGTTCATCAATGACCGGTACTTGCCCGACAAGGCCGTAGATGTCATCGACGAGGCGGCCGCGGGCAATCAACTCGTCACAGGCCGGCCGCGCAAGACCATTCGGCCCACGGATATCGAGCGGGTGGTGGCCGAGATCGCCAAGATCCCAGCGCGCAGCGTCTCCGCAACGGATCGCGATCGCCTCGGCCAGTTGTCAGAGGACTTGCGCAAGGTCGTTTTCGGACAGGACGCCGCCATCGACGCGGTGACCACCTCAATCAAGCGCTCGCGCGCGGGCCTGGGACCACAACACCGGCCCGTGGGCTGTTTCCTTTTTGCGGGGCCGACCGGCGTGGGCAAGACCGAAGTGGCGCGGCAACTCGCGACGAACCTTGGCGTGCATTTCGCCCGCTACGACATGAGCGAGTACATGGAGAAGCATACGGTGGCCCGGCTCATCGGCGCGCCGCCCGGCTATGTGGGATTCGAGCAGGGCGGATTGCTAACCGACGAGATCCGCAAGCATCCGCATTGCGTGCTGTTGCTTGATGAAATCGAGAAGGCGCACCCTGATTTGTTCAATATCTTGTTGCAGGTTATGGACAATGCGGCGCTAACCGACAACAACGGGCGCAAGGCGGATTTCCGAAACGTGGTGTTGATCATGACCTCGAACGCGGGCGCGCGCGACTTAGCCGCGCGCAGCATTGGATTCGCCTCGCAGGAGCAGTCCGCCGAGGGCAAAGGCCTCAAAGCCATCGAGAAGACGTTCAGCCCCGAGTTCCGCAACCGCCTCGACGCCATTGTCGTCTTCAACGCGCTGCCGCCCGCAGTGGTCGAGCAGATTGTCGACAAGTTCATCCTTGAACTGCAGGGCAAGCTCGCCGCGCAGAAGGTCAGCCTGCATATTACAGATGCGGCCCGGGACTACCTGGCGAAGAAGGGATTTGACCATACCTACGGCGCGCGGCCTTTGGGACGGCTGATCCAGAGCGAAATCATGGATCCGCTGTCCGACGAGATACTGTTCGGCCAGCTTGACAAAGGCGGGACGGTCGTCGTGGATGTGAAGCCGGATGCGGAAACCGGCGCGTCTGGCGGAGAAGAAAGACCGATCGTTTTCCGCTTTACGCCGTCAACACGTAAAGAGCATCGCGAGCAAACTACACCGGAGACCTAGACGAATTGTGGGGGGCGGCGGTTTGCAGCCTGAGCCAATCGGTCCAATCGCAAACGGGCATCCGGGCGCGCTAGGCGATCGGGCAGAGCGCCCGGTCAGCGAAGCAACGCCTGACAAGTCTGGTATTCAGGTCCGTGCGGATTCCGCGGTGTCCGCATCCAACTTCCGTGCGCCGGGAATCAGCCAGGTAAGCCGAATCAATAGGGTCATCCACAGAAAGCCAATCAAGTAGCAGATAATCATGTCGCTGGGCCAGTGTCCCCCGAGAACGACGCGCGCGGCCGCGCCAACCAGCAGCGCAAGGATACACACGGCCAATCCCGCAATGCGCACTGGACCCCGTGGAGCCATGGCGAGAGCCAGCGCTGCGAGTCCGAAGGTGGTCACGTATACCATCGCGAAGGTCGAGGGAAACGAGTAGCCGGTAGGATCCGCAGGCGCGTCGATAAGGTCCGGCGAAGGGCGCGGCCGGCCGAATAACTGTTTGCCAACCAAATCGAACCCGATGAGCGTGAAAAACGCCACGATTCCGGCAAACGACGCCCGCCAAGTGTACGCCGCCCAAGCCACAATGACCGCCAAGGCCAATAGAGCATAGCGTCCCGGATTCCGGGCTGTGTCTGTGACAGTCTCGGCCCAGGCGTGTTCGCCCGGCGAGATGGCTTGGAGCATGCGCGCGACGGTCACATCGCCTGGAAAATAATCGAACACCGCCGTAAGCGCAGAAAGGATCACGGCGAAAATCGCCAAGCCTGTCCATACTTTGACCGCGGGTTGATTAAAGTCGACGAGTTTTCCGCGAGCCTCATGAGACGTATCCGGTGTCATATCAATGCTCCCTTTCGCTGTCGGTATCTCTTAACCGCCCTCTTATGGAGTCATCAATGCTGTGGGACGTTCGCCATGGGCTCAAGCGCTGCTGCGGCTTATAAGGTCCAATCCGCCGAAATCAATCTGTGGCAAGCGCTTCAAGCATGTCCACGGCGGCGTCAACCATGGCCTCTCCGCCGCCAGGGGCGAGGCGGGAGTTGACAGCCTCGTAGTCGCCATGCCGGAATCCTTCCTCGGTCGGCACATAGGCGATGTGGGCGTTGGCCAGCTCGATGACGAGCGTATGCTGGAACGGCGAGCGTTCCTTTAGATCGAGGCCGAGTTCAACAAACAACTCGCCCGGCATCGTCACAATTGCAGTGTCGGCGCTAACACGAAAGGCATGCACCTCTACGGGCAGGATCCAGGGTTCGCCTGACGCTGCTGGCGGAATCGCGGGCTGATGTATCTCGTGAAATGCGCGCGAAGCGCCACGCGGACCCGGCTCGATCCCCTTGTTCTCACGCGCGGCGTTTAACGACAGAATCTTCAGCGCGCGGCGCCGCTGAAGGAAAGAGCGCTCCGCGTAGAGTTCGTCTGCTTCGTCGTAATCCCGCGCCCACGCCAACTCTTCTTCCGTAAAGCCTTGCATCGGCCAGAACACGGTGCGCGACGCCGCCGCAAGCGCTGCATCCTGGGCCGCCCGATCATCCAGATTGGCCCGAATAGCAGAGCCCAGCGCTTCGCCAATGTCTTGGGTGGACAGCCGCTTCCCGCCTTTAACATCCACGTGATTGAGGTTCCCGCACGCCCCCGTGCCAAATAGCGAGATAAACCCTGCGCCGAATTCTTCGCGCAGCGATTGCTCCAGATAGTGGGGATAGTCGGGGTTGTACTCGGTTCCGCCCACGGTGTCGAGGTGGTTCGCGAAATTCGTCAGGCTTCCCAGCGGTTCACCGTCTGCGCTGCGCAACAGCACCATGAGCACTTGCGGGTCGATGGGCCCGGTAGGCCGCACGGCGTTGGGATTATCGCGGCCGGGATTCATGCGCACGCGCCCGTCCGCCATGAGAAACCGGCGATTGAATGATACGCCGTGCTCTTCGGCGCTGAGCTTGTCGACGTTGACGGGGGCCAGCGCTGCATGCGCGTCTATGGCCGCGCCCGACGCCTGCTCGATAAGCCGCGCCACGTAGCCCGCCTCCAATTCATCCGTCATTTCGCCCGCCGCTTCGGCGTCGGCATACTGGCGGAGTTCCTCGAAATAATCGGGGCCGGTGTGCGTATGGGTCGCCGCAACGCTGATATGCTCGAATGGAATCCCCGTCTCATCCGTAACTCGCGCACGAATTCGCGTCGTCAATGCGCGCGGCGCGCCGATTATGTCGCATACAATGAGCGCGGCCGATTCATCGCCCTGCCGGAAGACAAGCGCCTTGGCGTGAAGTGGATATGTCACGCCCGTGCTCTCGCCGCGGTAATGGCCGTAACCCACCTCGGGCGTGATGTCGCGCGCGGCCAGCCCAGCTTCGAACGGCGGATTATCCGCATGGACGGCCCCCGGCAAAACGACCAAGAGCGCACATGACACAATCATCGCGGTTATCCCGCGGTTTCGACACAACAAGCACTCCATGGCGACGCTCCCTGTTGACTGTCTCGGCGCACGGAAAACGGGGCCACGGGAGCATCCCGCGCCCCGTACTGCGCAGGTAATTGAAGTTGGTGTAGCATGCTCCCATTATGTGTGTCAAAGCATCGACGGGCTGATCGCTTATGTTTGCGTGAATGCGGCGATGCGCCAACGAAGAGGGGGACTCTCTTCCACTTTCTCCACCAAAACGCAATGGAAAGCGAAAAGAATTCCCCTATAGCAAGAGCAATCGCCGCGCCGCTTCCCGTGTGTATGGGCGAACCGGCGCGGCGCCTTGGTACTGGTCCTACACAAGCGTTTTCAGATGCGCCAGGCTGCGTTCGGCTTCGTCCACCGTGCCGCACTCGACCGAGATAACGATGTCGTTCTTGCTACGCTGGAGAATGTCGACGATCTTCTTCCAGTCAAGAACGCCTTCGCCACAAGCGCAACCGACGGGGGTGCCGGTGATCTTGCCACGGTCCGATTCGGACTGCTCCATCGAGATGTCTTTCCCATGCAGGTGGATGACATCGTCTTTGACCTGCTCAAGCCACTCATAGGGGTCCTCGCCGGATAGATAGGCGTTGCCCGTGTCAAAATTGATGCCGATGGCCGGGCTGTCAACGAGCTTGAGCATGCGGTTGAGCCCGGCTTGCGTGCCGCTGTATTGCGCATGCGGCTCGAGCCCTATCTTGATACCGCGCGGTTCCGCCGAAAAAGCGCCTTCTTGGAGCACATAGCGCATCAGCAGAAAATCCTCGTCCTCCGTAGTCCACGGCGGCTTCGGGCCTTCGTCGGTGTTAACCACCGGCGCGCCACATTCCTTCGCGAAACGAATGGCCATCTTGAGGTAGTCCAGGCTGACGTCGGGCCGGCATAGCTTCGAATGGCACGACAATGCAGACGGCTTTACCCCGGCCTCGTCGCAGGCGCGCTTGATGCGCAAAGGGTCGTCCAGCATTGACACGCTGTGGAAGTAATCGTGCTCGCTCATCAACTCCCGGCCCGTATGCACCATAGGCTCGACGTACTCATACCCCATCTCGGCGCCGGCCTTGAGTCCCCACTCGAAGCTCTTGTCGGCGTGCCGCACGTACTCCAAGTTGATCCCTATCCCTACCTTACCCATCCACT
>PUMX01000138.1 GCA_003552485.1 Candidatus Hydrogenedentota bacterium | reverse complement strand
GACGAGGCGGGCGCGGGTTTAGAAGGGTTGGCCGACGCCGCATCGCTCCCGGCCTTATCCTTGCGCCAACCCAGCATGGTTTCTCCCCTCATCCGGGGTGAAGCGCCGCCCTCCCCCATGTCGGCGCTTCACCCATTGTATCGCTTTAGGAACTCAGTGTTCCCCAAATCCCCCTTCTGAAGGCCAAAAACCTGCCAGTTCGCGACAATTTTTGTCACTCAACCGGCGAAAACCGTCAGATTCTTGCCGTCACGCGGGCTTCGGCAACGGCCTGCACGGAGTCTAGCAAGAAACATACCGCTAGCAACCTTACATGGGACCTGGCTCGGCGGGAAAAATCATCATTCTGCTCCCGGTCTTGGCGTTCTCGCGCTTAACGGGCAGTTGCGTGGTGGATCGCCGGGTAGCGCTCGGTTGCTCGAACGCCCCTGGGCAATGCGAGCCGCACGCTATCTTTTGACGGCCAAAACAAGACATCACATATTGTTAATTTAGCCAAAAACTGCTATACTAGGGACACTGGTGCGCCAAAGATAAGACCGGTTTTTCGTAAGGCCAAAGGAGTTAGGAACGTTGTCCACGTGCGACTTATCGTGGGTCGATGTCTTATGGTGATCGGGTCTTCTGACAAAGGAAGCCAGGCAGTCCAAGAGACGATACACAATAGCGTTGTCAACGAGGAGGAAAAATGGCGTGCTAAAACAACTTGATATGCACAGTTCCGACCCGGTGTACACTCAAATTGAGAAGCAGGTGCAGTTCGCTATAGCGTCTGGGCAACTAAAGTCAGGCGACGCGCTGCCCACCGTGGGTGAGTTGTCCGAGCGGCTCAACGTGAACTTTAACACCGTGGCGAAGGCGTATCGCGACCTGCAGATCATGGGCTGGGTAAACACCCAACGTTACCGGGGTGTGTTCGTGTCCAAGGATTGCGAGGAACGCTGCCGCCAGCACGTGCATCAACGCATTCTCGAGCAGTTGTCTTCGCGTGTGGCGGAAGGAAGAGCCGCAGGGCTCAACCGCCAGGAAATCATTGAGGTAATCGAGCAAACCTTCGCGGAGTGAAACCCCGCCCCTATGGCAGGCGCGCCGGCGAGCACCGCGCATCAGCCGGCGCTCCCGCATGGGCGCGCGCCAAACGTCAATGGGGGTCGGCTTACAATAGCGACAACACTTTGTCCGGAATCCGATCCAACGCCGTGACGTGGTTAACGCCGCCCGCTTTCACGGCCTCGCGCGGCATACCATAAACGATGCTGCTGGCCTCGTCCTGGGCTATGGTTTCCGCGCCTTGGTCTTTCATCAAGCGCATACCCTCCGCACCGTCGGACCCCATACCGGTAAGCAATACGCCGATGGCGTTCTTGCCTGCAAACTTTGCGACGGACTTGAACAACACGTTGACAGAGGGCCGATGCCGCCCCACAAGCGGCCCGCTACGCACCTCGACACGGTATTGCGCGCCGGAACGTTTCAGAAGCATGTGATAGTTGCCCGGCGCCAACAGCGCCACGCCTGGTCCCACCGAATCACCGGTTTCGGCTTCTTTTACCGAGATCCCACACATTGTGTTGAGCCTGTCGGCGAAAGCGCGCGTAAAGTGTTCAGGCATATGCTGCACAATGACAATGCCGGGAGCGTTGGGCGGCATGGCGGTGAGCACCTGCTGAAGCGCCTGTGTACCGCCGGTTGACGCGCCGATGGCCACGACCTTGTGGGTGGTCTTGGTCATGGCGCGCACGGCGCTCTGGCCTCGGCTATCGGGAGTGTGGATGGCCCTTACTCTGACCTGTGCAGCCGCTTTGACTTTGAAGCAAAGATCTTCGGTGCTTTCGACAACGCTAAAGGATGAGCCGGGTTTACACATCACCTCGACGGCCCCGGCCTCAAGCGCCTCCATAGCGAGTTCGCCGCCCTTCGGGGTCAACGATGACACGACGACCACGGGCAAGGGATGATGGCGCATGAGCTTGCGCAGGAAGGTGATGCCGTCCATGCGCGGCATTTCGATGTCGAGGGTAAGGACATCGGGTTTCAGCGACAGGATCATGTCGCGGGCCACATAGGGGTCCGGCGCGCTGCCGACCACTTCAAGGCCTGGATCGCGTCCCAGTTCCTTGGTCAATACATTGCGCACCAAGGCGCTATCATCCACCACCAGCACGCGGGCGGGACGGGCCGCCGCCGTAACGGGTTGAACGCTCATGTCACGAGTCCATTCTCATCGGCCTTTACTTCAAGCCGCACCAGTAAGGGATAACTGCCATCCATAACAAAGCACAGGGTGTCTGGCGCCTGAACCGTGGCGCCCCAGGCGCCCGGCGGCGCTTTCCGCGCCACGGGAAGGCCCAACAGAAATGTCGGCTCTTTCCCGGCTAGCGTGGTAAGCAATTGCCCGCAGCATTGGTTAGCCAATTCCTGGAGCGCGTCCAGCCCCTGCTGGGCGTCGGCCTCGTCGTGACCCAGGGCGTTGCAACTCATTTCCATGGCGGCTTCCAGCGAGGTGTGGAGCAGCAAACGCCCGTCGGCGGCGCCTTCAAAGGCCACCTCAGCGTCGACCGGTTCCTCGGGTTCGCCTATTGCCTCGTCGTCCGGCTCGGCGGGATCGGTAAGCATAAACCCGAAAATCTCCGCAACCGAACACACTACCTCGCCAATGCAATCTTTCGTCGCGCTATTCATGAGTGACTCCCACCGCGGTGTTGACGGCCTCATTGAGTTGCTCGGGCGTGAAGGGTTTTCGAAGGTAGGCCTGAATGCCATGCTCATGCGCCTCGGCCATCCGCTCGTCGCCCCCTTCTGTTGACACAACAATAACGGGCGTGCCTTTTAGCACCGGATCCGCGCGCAGGTGCGCGATGAGCGTAAGACCGTCCATTTCGGGCATATGGATATCGGTAATGAGCACGTCCACTTTATTGCTCTTCATCACTTCGAGCGCCTCGACCCCATTGCCTGCTTGCAAGACTTCCTTGAGGGGCAGGCCGGCAAGCTGTAGCGCCCGCGCGACTAAGCCCCGCACGGTGGCTGAATCATCAACCAGCAGTATGTTGAGTTCCATAACGTAGCCGCTCCTTCCCGACGCTTGCGCCGCGCTGTTGACCTTTCGTTTCGCCGTTTATATCTCAACTTCTCTACCGGCCGCCTTGATGGTGGTTACTCCACTATCCATGTACAAACTCAAGGTGCGCGCCGCCTTGCCGCCAACATCCTCGCCGGCAATCAAGATACCGTTCTTCCACAGTACTTTGCGCAGCACCGTATAATTGCGCTCGCCGATTTGAAAGGAGCTGTGCCCCTCGAGCGGCGCCGCGGCGCCGGCCACCTTAGCCACAAGCCGCTTTTTTTTTGCCCCCATGTCGAGCAATGTCTGAATCAGTAATGTAACGCCCGTGTCCGTGAACATACATGGATTCGTCTCGGCCTTGACCCGGTCCATACGCGACAAGGCCAGGAGGCTGTGCAACAATCCGCCCACCCGCGTATCGGGGTCAAACAGCGTCAGGCCGATACACGACCCCAAGGAATACGTAATAAGCGTTTCTTCGGGGTTTTGTGACACGCACATGTCCGAGACGCCAACAATCCGCGACACACGGGCTCCGCTAAAAACCAATTCGCCGCCAAGGTTCATGCCTATTAATCCTTGCGGTATATAGACGGACGAACCGCCTTGAAGTTGTGGTCAAGGCCGGTCATGCTTTCCGCATGCCCGACGAGCAGGTATCCGCCCGGCTTCAACAGCCGGTGGATCTCCCGGATAAGCGCAGTGCGCACCCGCGCGTCAAAGTAGATCATCACGTTGCGGCAAAAGACAACATCCAGTGGCCCGCGCATGGGAAAGGGCGGCTGCGCAAGGTTCAGCAGCTTAAAGGTGCAAAGCCGGCGCACTGCCGGCCGCACAGAATAGTGAACGGCCCCATTGACTTCCTTTTGAAAATGCCGCATGACCAGATCGCGGCTGCACCCTGCCACCCGCCGCGCGTCGTAGACGCCTTCGGTCGCCTGCTTGAGGATCTTCGTGGAAATGTCCGTAGCGAGAATCCGCGTATCACAGTCAGCGCCCACGGTGTCCAGCATCGTCATGGCGATGGAGTACGGCTCCTCGCCGCTACTGCTCGCGGCCGACCACAGCCGGAACCGGCGCTGGCCTTCCGCATGCCATTTCCGGCAGGTCTCGGTTAGGAATTTGAAATGATCGGCTTCGCGGAAGAAACTGGTGACGTTGGTCGCGATGGCGTCGATCAATTGCACCACTTCGCCGCCGTCGCGATCGGCCTCAACGAACTTCAGGTATTCTTCGGCGCTGGACAGGTTCAGAGCGCGCATGCGCTTGCCGATCCGTGTGGAGACCAACGCCTCCTTCTTTTCCCCAAGGGTGATGCCGCTCGCTTCATAGACCAGCGTGCGGAAACGCTCCATGGTCGCCTGTTTCATCGGCATTCCTTCTATATATGCCTAAAGCTCAGGCGTTGGCCTTCTCCAGCGTGTCCTTGATCTTCCCCACAAGCGCATCGGGGGTAAACGGTTTGATCGCGTAGTTGTTCGCGCCAGCCTTGAGCGCCTCGACAACACGCTCCTTCTCGGCTTCGGTGGTCACCATGATGATGGGCGTCTTTAAACCATTCGCGCGGATTGCCCGCACCGCCTCGATACCCGTCATGTTCGGCATGTTCCAATCCATGAGGATGAGCTGCACTTCGTTTTCTCCAGCGGCCTTCACCGCTTCCTCTCCATCACACG
>PUMX01000366.1 GCA_003552485.1 Candidatus Hydrogenedentota bacterium | reverse complement strand
GCTCTTGGCGGTGATATCGCATCACCCGGGTATTGTTGAAGCGCCAGACGAAAGCAGCGCGGAGGTCCGGCACATCGAGATTGTGCCGGTCACGGATTACCGAATTGCTGTCGTTGTCGCGGACAGCTACGGCAGTGTGCGCACGATGCTGGTCGCGTTGGACGCGCCGTTGCCGCCGGGAGTGATTCCAAAACTGAACCGGTTTCTCAACGAGCAGGCCGAAGGCGGCACGACCTTCAGCCGCCTGAACCAGTGCATTCAATTGCGCCTGGAGACCTTGCTTGATGAAGAACACCGGCTGGCGGAAACGGCGATGCGGCTGTTAAGCATGATGCCACGGCAGCAGGCGGCGCAGGTGTTCCTTGAGGGCGCGGCGCAGCTCTTCGAACAGCCGGAGTTCCACGATCTCGAGCGCGCGCGCCAAGTGTTTGCATTTCTCGAAGAACGCCAGCACCTCGCCGAGATTCTGCGTTCCCGGCTGCTTCAAGATGAGGCGCCTCCTTATACGGTCCTTATTGGATCGGAAATGAACACCCGGGGCGTGGACGAGATTAGCGTGGTCGCGTCGCCATACCGTGTCGGCTCGCAAACCGTTGGCGTCTTGGGCGTCGTCGGCCCGCGGCGCATGCCTTACAGCCGGTTGACATCGGTGGTGGGTTACACCGCCGGTTCGCTCAGCCGGTTGCTCACGCAAATGGCCGGCTGACGAGTTAACACTCGAGCAGCGCGGGGCTGTTTGCGTCCAGTGTTGCAATCGGAAACCACAATATCGAGAGATGTTGGATAGGATCGTAATTGGAGATCATGTCGAAGCAAAGAGGACAGCCAAACCAAAACGAAGACGCCACGGAACCGTCTGAAGCGGCAGGGCCCAAGAGCAACACGCAGGCAGGGCGCGAGGATAGCGTTCAACCCGGTTTGAACGAAGAGAACGCTGAGGGCGGAACGGTCGCCGGAGACAAGACCGGCGAAGCTCCCACGGATGAAGAACCGATTCGCGCCGAGCCCATTTTCGAACCTGCAGAACATCAGGCGGGTGGCGCGGAAAACGAGGAAAGGCTCGCCGAGTGGGAGGCGTTGCAGTCCGAACGCGACGGCCTTGTCGAGGAGCGCGAACAGCTCCGGGACCAGTTGCTGCGCGCCCGCGCCGAGTTCGACAACTACCGCAAACGGGTGAATCGTGATACCGAACACACCCGGAAGATGGCGGCCGAGGCCTTGGTCAGGGATCTGTTGCCGATTCTTGACAACCTCGAGTTGGCGGTAGAGCACTCCGGCGAGGATGCGGAGAACGCAGAAGCTTTGCGTGAGGGCGTCAATATGGTGCTCAAACAGATGCATGACGTGCTGAGGCGTCATGGTGTTGAGCCCATTGAGAGCCTTAAGGCGCCATTCGACCCCAATGTGCATGAAGCGCTGATGCAGACGCATAGCGATGAAGTCCCCGCGGATCACGTGGCGCAGGTGTTCCAGAAGGGATACAAACTGGGCGACCAAATTCTGCGGCCCGCAAAGGTGGTAGTGAGCCAGGGACCCGCTGCAGCTGAAGAAAAGACGCAGGAGCAGGATACAGACGCAGCGGCGGATGCGCTGGACGAGTCGCCCCCAGAAAGTGCTAAAATCAGACGAGAATCGCAGAATGACGGTGGATGACGGAGCAACTGCGACAACGCCCTTTGGCTGACTTACGTTTCTTTACTCGTAAGGATCGTCATCCGCCGGGGGTAGGCTTAATCGACTGGATACTCGCAATAATCAAACGATAACCACTCACAGAGTGAATCGCATGTGCAGGGAGGTTAGAGAACCATGGGTAGAGTAATCGGCATTGACCTGGGAACGACCAACTCATGTGTCGCCGTGATGGAAGGCGGCGAAGCTGAGGTCGTTACAAACGCGGAAGGCAGCCGGACCACCGCTTCGGTGGTGGCCTTCACCAAGGAAGGCGAACGTTTAGTCGGCGCCGCGGCCAAACGACAGGCGATCACCAACCCGACCAATACGGTCTTCTCGATTAAGCGTTTCATGGGCCGGCGCTACGAAGAGGTGCCGGAAGAAGAACGCAGCGTGCCGTTCAAACTCTCTCGCGCCGAATCGGGAGACTGTCAGGTCGAGGTGCAGGATAAGACCTACCGCCCGCCGGAAATCTCGGCGATGATCCTGCAGAAAATGAAAGAGACCGCCGAGAACTATTTGGGCGATACGGTCTCCCAAGCGGTCGTGACGGTGCCGGCGTACTTCAACGATTCGCAGCGCCAAGCTACCAAGGACGCCGGCCGCATCGCCGGGCTTGAAGTGCTTCGCATCATCAACGAGCCCACGGCCGCCGCCTTGGCTTATGGCCTGGATAGAAAGAAAGAGGAAAAGGTCGCCGTATATGACTTGGGCGGCGGCACCTTCGACATCTCTATTCTGTCTATTGCTGATGACAGTTTCGAAGTGCTGAGCACCAGCGGCGACAGCCATCTTGGCGGTGACGACTTCGACCAGCGCATCATTGATTGGTTGGCCGAAGAGTTCCAGCGCGATCAGGGCATCGATCTGCGTAAGGATCACATGGCCTTGCAGCGGTTGAAAGAAGCGGCCGAGAAAGCCAAATGCGAGCTTTCAAGCACGATGCAGACAGACATCAATCTGCCGTTCATCACCGCCGACGCCGCGGGGCCCAAGCATCTCAATTATACGTTGACGCGCTCGAAGCTCGAGCAGCTCTGTGATGACCTGCTGCAACGGACCAAGGGGCCCTGCCAGCGGGCCATCGAAGACGCTGGCCTGTCGGCCTCCGATATTCAGGAGGTCATCCTGGTCGGCGGCATGACCCGTATGCCGGCGGTGATCAATCTCGTCAAGGATATCTTTGGACGGGATCCGCACCGCGGCGTGAACCCGGACGAGGTCGTGGCCGTCGGCGCGGCCATCCAGGGCGGCGTGCTTGCGGGCGATGTGAAAGACGTGTTGCTGCTCGACGTGACGCCGCTGTCACTCGGTATCGAGACCTTGGGCGGCGTGTGTACGAAACTCATCGAACGCAACACCACTATCCCCGTGACTAAGCGCCAGATCTTCTCGACCGCCGCCGATAACCAGACGGCCGTGACCATTCACGTGCTGCAGGGCGAGCGCGAGATGGCCAAGGATAACCGAACGCTGGGCCGTTTCGAGCTGGTCGGCATACCTCCGGCGCCGCGAGGCGTTCCGCAGATTGAAGTGACTTTCGACATCGACGCGAACGGCATCCTCCATGTGTCGGCAAAGGATCTCGGCACCAACAAGGAGCAGAAGATCCGCATCGAATCCTCGAGCGGCTTGAGCGAGGACGAGATCAACCGGATGGTCGAGGAAGCCAAGGAGCACGAAGAGGAAGACAAGGAGCGCCGGCGCGCCATCGAAGTGCGCAATAACGCTGACTCGCTACTGTACTCGACGGAGAAGACGCTCAAGGAAAACGAGGACAAGCTGAGTGCGGAAGATAAACAGGCCATCGAATCCGCATTGGGCGAGTTGCGCACAGCGCTCGAAGGCGACGACACAAACGCCATTGAGCAAGCCATGAACAATGTGCAGCAGGCTTCGCACAAACTCGCCGAGGCCCTGTATGCATCCACGTCCGGCCAAGAGCAGGCCGCGGGCGGCGCCGAAGCGGGCGCCCAATCCGACGATGGCGGCGCGGGCCACGGAGGAGGCGCCGGCGGCGCCGAATCATCCGAAGGCCCTGTTGACGCCGATTTCACGGTGGTCGACGAGGAAGACCAGGACAAGAACGCATGAGCGCGCGGCAAAGGTGAAGGCGCGGACGTTCCCTCGGGAAGCGAATGGAAAAGGGATTATATCCTAGCAAACATAGCCCGAGGGGGCAGTGTGAGAGCGTTCCGCGCGCCGACACAACAATAGATGCGTTAGAGTCAACCTGAAGTGAGACAAATACCCTGGCGCGGCGCGTTAAACCGCCCGCGCCGGGTAAACGGAACCGGTCCGAAAACCGGCAGGCGGAAGCGATGCCGAAGCAGAAAGACTACTACGATATTCTGGGCGTATCGAGGGACGCGTCTCCGGAGGAGATTCGCAAGGCCTATTTGAAACTCGCGCACAAGTATCACCCGGATAAGACCGGCGGTGACAAAGAGGCTGAAACGAAGCTGAAGGAGATAAACGAAGCCTACGACACGCTGAAGAATCCGAAGAAGCGTAAGGAGTACGACCGCTTCGGAACCGAGGGCAGTCCGTTCGGCGAAGGCTTTGGCGGCCAAGGCGGCGCGGGCTTCGATCCCCGGGACTTCCAGGGCTTCGGCCAAGCTGGCGGCTTCGACGAGGCGCCCTTCGAGGACTTTTTCGACGTGCTGTTCGGTCGGGGCGCACGCAGGCGGACCGGCGCAGCGCCTGGCAACGACCTTGAAGTGCGCGTAAAGATCTCGTTGAAAGACGCTGCCTTTGGCGTGCAACGGAAAGTTAAGATTAACCGGCGCGAAAACTGCAGCGAATGCCAGGGTTCCGGCGCCGCCGCCGGCTCGCAACCGCAGACCTGTCAAGATTGTCGCGGCGCCGGGCAGGTGCGGCGCGCGCAAGGCTTCTTCAGCGTCACGCAGACCTGTCCACGCTGCCGTGGCCGTGGTAGCGTCGTGACGAAGCCGTGTGTGCGCTGTTCTGGTAGCGGCCGGGTCGCCACGGAGCGTGAGATCAGCCTCGATATTCCCGCCGGCGTCGATACGGGTTCGCGCTTGCGTGTTTCCGGCGAAGGCGAGCCGGGCCAGAACG
>PUMX01000502.1 GCA_003552485.1 Candidatus Hydrogenedentota bacterium | reverse complement strand
TTCAATCGCTTTATGATCGTAAGCGCCGCTACTCATGTTGCTGTTCTGTCCTTTTCCCGGCAATGCTGGCCGCGTGTCGCGGCGTTTGATGGTTTCAGGGATCTCAGGAGGCGGCCCCGTTCTTGCTGTCTCAATCCAGCGCGGGTCCCCATAATGAACGGATAGGCTGGGAACAGGCGCGCCTCCAGAAGTGCGCTGACTATATCATGAACGGGCTTGTTCTCGCAGCCGCTGGGGGAGCTTCAATCGCCGGGTAAGCCTTCGATCCGTGGAGATAGTTCGGGAATGCAATGGGATTGACATCCCCCGTAACGCGGCCTGCCGAGCGGCAAGGGGCTGAAGGCGTTGTTGCGCGGCGCGTTTCTAGGGGAGGATGAGCCGCGCGCGTTGCGCTCGGTTCGTTGCGCGTGCGCCGTGACTCCAAGTATACTCGGGGAATACGCTTGCTGAGAGCGTTGTGCGCATTACAGGCAACCACCATGGAGTGCAACCATGTTACCGAAAGGGATGGGCAACATTTCCGGCTTGCTAAAACAAGCTATGGACGTCAAGGGCAAGATCGAAGAGCTCAAGGAGAGTCTCGCCAACGAGACCATCGAGGCGTCGGCTGGCGGCGGCATGGTCAATGTCGTGATGACGGGTAAGTTCGAGATTGTGTCACTACAGATTGATCCGGACGTCATCGACAAGGACGATCCCGAAATGCTCGAGACGCTGGTGCGCGCCGCAGTCAACGAGGCAGTGCGGAAAACGCAGGAGCTGGTGAAGTCCAGGATGACTGAAATCACAGGGGGCATTGACATTCCGGGGATAACCTGAGCCGTGCGTATCGTATTCTTTGGCACGCCCGCGCTGGCTGTGCCCTCCTTGGCGGCGTTGACCGAACGGCATGAAGTCGTGGCCGTTGTCTGTCAGCCGGATAAACCTGTGGGCCGGAGCCGGAAGCCTGTGCCCCCGCCTGTCAAGGTATGGGCTGAGGAACACGGCATATCCGTCCATCAACCGGCGAAGCTCAATGACGGACAGTTCGAATCGTGGTTGCGCGAGCAACAACCGGAGCTTTGCGCTATCGCCGCGTATGGCCGCATCCTCAAGGAGCCGATACTTAATGTACCGCCGCACGGTTTTATCAACATGCATCCCAGTCTGTTGCCGCGGCATCGCGGGCCTTCCCCCATCCAGACGGCGCTGCTTATGGGCGACACGGTTACCGGCGTAACCATCATGCGGTTGATTCTGGAAATGGATGCGGGCGACATTATTCTTCAGGAAGAGCATCCCATAGACCCCGATGACACGACGGCGTCGCTCACGGAAGAGCTGGCGCCGGTTGGCGGTAAACTGCTTGCTGAGGCGGTCGATCTCATTGAAGCGGGTAAGGCGGAGTTTACGCCCCAAGAGCACGAGAAGGCCACGTACACCCACCTGTTTACCAAGGAAGACGGCTGCATCAACTGGCAGGAGTCCGCCCCGGCCGTTCATAACCGGGTGCGCGCCTGCAATCCGTGGCCGGTGGCGTATTGTTGCTTTAAAGGGGAAACCTGCCGGATTCATCGCACGGCGCTTGTCCATGAGCCGGCGACAGTGGACCCGGGAATCGTGATGCGCGTGACGCGTGACGAAATTATTGTCGCCACGGGGGCGGAGTGCATCAGCATTCTCGAGCTGCAACTGCCCGGCAAGCGCGTGATGACGGCGGGCGAGTTCCTACGCGGGCATCGCGTCGAGCCCGGCGATCGATTCGAGGAAGGCTAAGTGGCGCCCGTTGACGTCGTTCGCGACGCCGCCATTGATGTGCTGCTCCGCGTATTCGAGCGCGGCGCCTATTTGAACAGGGCGCTGGACACGACGCTGCGCCGGAAGAAGCTGTCCGATCGGGGCCGGCGCTTTCTTACGCAGCTTGTCTATGGCGCGACACGTCACCGGCGCTTGTGTGACCACGTGCTGGCGCTGCGGTTGCGCCAGCCCATCGACGCCTTGCCTGTCGCCATCCGCTTGATTCTCGAAATGGGCGCGTTTCAGGCTTTGTTTTGTGATCAGGTTACGTTCCCGGCTATGGTTCACACGTCGGTGGACTTGGCTAAACGGCGCGGGCACGCTGGCACAGCCAAACTCGTAAACGCCGTGCTCAAGCGGATTCCTCAGACGCTTGAGCAGGCGCCGCTGCCTGATGAAAACGAGGAGCCACAGCGGTACGCCGCGATTCGGTACAGCCTGCCCGATTGGATTGCCGAGTTGCTTTTTGCGGAGCTCCCGACGGAAAAGGCCATGGCGATGGCCCGGGCCTTTGGCGAGGAAGCGCCTGTCACGATACGAGTAAACACGCTGGAAACGACGCTGGAAGCGCTGAAAACCAGCCTTGAAAAGGCGGGTACGGCGGCCGAAAAGCGCACGTCCATTCCCGAAGAGCTTACCCTGGCGCACGGATTGCCGCCCGCCCGTTCAAAACGGTTTCACGAGGGACAGTACGTGGTTCAAGACTCGGGCTCGATGCTCGCCGCGCACCTCATGGAACCGCAAGCGGGTGAAAGGCTATTAGATATGTGTGCGGCCCCAGGTGGAAAGACGACCCATCTGGCGCAACTCAGCAATGGCGAGGCCCGCATCGTGGCCGTGGATTGTCACGCGGCGCGTTTGCGTTATGTTCGAGAGAACATGGAGCGGCTTCATATACCGGGCGTTGTTCTCGTGGCGGCTGATGGCGCGGCGGCGCCGTTTTCGCCAGCGTGTTTTGACCGGGTTCTAGTGGATGCGCCGTGTTCCGGATTAGGCACATTGCGGCGGCATCCCGAGTTGAAATGGCGGGTTACCCCGCAGACGCCGAGCGAAATGGCCGCCAAGCAACGCGAGCTGCTGAAATCGGCAGTGGCCCTTTGCAAGCCCGGTGGCGTGATTGTATACTGTGTATGCACATTCACGCGTGAAGAAACGCAACATGTTGTGGATGATGTGTTGAAAGATGGGTGTTGTGAACCCGAAGACGGAGTAAAATGGCTAAGTCCGTGGCGAACAAACAAGGGCGTGTACCTGACAAGTCCAAGCGGCGATGGGGCGGACGCATTCTACTTGATAAGATTGCGGAAGCGGTCCTGAATTCAATCCTTTTCGTATTTCGTTTTTTGTGGTGGGGCCTGCGCTGGACGACGGCGACGGCGATCCTGCTCACGGTGATGGGGTTGAGCGCATTCTACGTGCTGGACCGCGCCATGGCCGGTGGGGAACAGGTGCAGGTGCCCGATATTAAGGGGCTGCCGATTACCGAGGCTTCGCATATTCTTGCCGAACATGGCCTTGATATCGGTCAGCAACGGGAAATGATTAGCGACGAAGTTCCCCGTTTTCACGTAATCGCTCAGCGTCCCGAGGCGGGGCGGGTCGTTCGCACGGGCCGTAGAGTTTATCCGACGGTGAGCGGCGTTGAACACGCCAGCGCGCCCAGTCTCGTGGGGAAGAGCCTCTCTGAGGCGCAGGATACGCTGGAAACGGGGCGGTTTCGATTGGGGTCGCTCGCGCGCATTCCTCATGAGACTCCGGCTGACACGGTCCTGTCACAATACCCGCCGCCTGAGAGCCGCGCGGATCGGGCCGGCGAGATCAGCCTGTTGTTGAGCGCCGGAACGCCTGGGCAGCGCCTGCTGATGCCCGATTTGACGGATATGCCCGTTGAGCAGGCGCTGGACACACTCCGCTCGTTAGGCGTCCGCGCACAGGCCAATCCCGTGGACCGGCGCGGCAAACCCGCTGATGTGGTTCTCGGGCAACATCCGGCCCCGGGCGCAATACTGCAAGAGGACACCGTGGTCATGTATGATGTGCGCGCTACCGAAGAAGTGGCGGCGACCCCGGACCAACGGCGTGTCGAGGTCACATACACCCTGCCGCCCTCGCCGGTGGCGCGTGAACTGCGCGTGGACGCGGTCGACCGCGCCGGGCGCAGACGCACGGTGTTTCCACGACAGCATCATTACGAAGACGGGGCGCCGCCCCGCATCGAGGGGCAGTCTACGGTCACCATTCCGATAATACACTCGCAGGATGTACTCACCGTAGAAATCTATCTGGACGGGGAAAAGGTGCGCACCTACTACTATAGGGGAGAAGAAGACCCCGAAATAACTGATCACGAACACTTCTTCTGGGGGAACGCGTAGTGCCGAAGACTTATGTTGCGCCGTCTATCTTGGCAAGCGACTTTAGCCGGTTGGGGGAGGAGGTGCGGGATGTTGTCGACGCCGGGGCCGACTGGATCCATGTTGACGTGATGGACGGACATTTCACGCCGAACATCACTATCGGTCCGCCGGTGGTCGCGGCTTTACGCCAGCATTGCAGCGTGCCCATGGATGTGCATCTCATGATCGACGACCCTGAGCACTACGCGGACGCTTTCGCCGACGCCGGCGCCGATCTCATCAGTTTCCATGTCGAGGCCGTCACCCATCCGCACCGGCTAATCAGCCGGATAAAAGAGTTGGGCTGCAAGGCGGGCATCGTGCTGAACCCTGGCACTTCTCACGATGAAATCGAGTATCTTGCTGAGTACGTCGATCTGGTGCTTGTGATGACCGTGAACCCGGGGTTCGGCGGTCAGAAGTTCATTCCC
The DNA here is from genome assembly GCA_003552485.1 of Candidatus Hydrogenedentota bacterium. Lineage (GTDB taxonomy): Bacteria > Hydrogenedentota > Hydrogenedentia > Hydrogenedentales > SLHB01 > PUMX01. Next base: position 160 of record PUMX01000502.1, on the reverse strand, counting down.
GAGATGTTGCGGAAGATTGAGGCGGTGCGCGCTATGATCGGCGACCGCGATCTGGAAGTGGACGGCGGCATTGACGCCAGCACCGCGCGCGAAGTGCTAAATGCGGGCGCCAATGTGCTCGTGGCCGGTTCGTATATCTACAGCAGCGATTCGTATGTCG
>PUMX01000509.1 GCA_003552485.1 Candidatus Hydrogenedentota bacterium | reverse complement strand
ACTTGGAGGAAACGGTTATGAGTAAAAGGGATTCGGGTTTCACGTTAATTGAGTTGATGATCGTGGTGGCGATTATCGCCATCATCGCGGCCATCGCCATTCCAAACCTGCTTCGTTCGCGTATGAGCGCCAACGAAGCCAGCGCGGCTGGCGCGATGCGCACCATCTCGACCAGCGAGGTTTCGTTCCAAGCCGCCGCCTTTGTCGATCAGGCTGGGGACGGCGTAGGCGACTATGGTGAACTGGACGAACTCCACGACCCCACCGGTGACGGGGAAACGCCGCCATTCATCGACGCGGTGCTAGGCTCGGGCCAGAAGCAGGGGTACACGTATGATGTCAACATCACCTACGGCGATGGGGCACAGGTGCCCGAGTATACGTGTACAGCCACCCCGACCGCTCCCGGGCGTAGCGGCTACCGCCAGTTCTTCGTGGACGAATCGGGCGTGATTCGCTTCACAGCGGACGGCACAGAGGTCGGCCCGGAAAGCACGCCGCTGAACTAAGCGCTACACCACGCTTGTGCGACAGTTACAAACGCGCTCCGGGGCCGGATTACTCCAAGGGCTCCGGGGCGCGCTCTTATCTACCGGCATCCCGCTAAGCGGTCGTGGATGGCCCCCCTGTTAAACTCACGCTCGACCAGTAGTCCCCTTCTGACGCGGGTGATAGACTACCCCGCGCCACCCACGATCTGCCTTACACCAACTCCTCGAGTTCGTTCACAAGCTTCTTCAAGCGCGCCATCGCGGTGTTCACGGGTTTGGGCTTCTCCATGTCCACCCCGGCGTCGCGCAGCAGATCCAGCGGAAACTTCGACCCGCCAGCCTTAAGGAAGTTGAGGTATTGGTCGCGCGCTTTGGCGCCGCCTTTCATGATTCGCTCGGCCAGCGCAATAGCGGCGGAAAGACCGGTAGCGTACTTATAAACATAGAAGGCGCGGTAGAAGTGTGGTATCCGTAAACCTTCCAGCGACAGTTCCGGATCCAGCGTGAAGTCGGGTCCGAAGTACTTCTCGAGCAGCTGCTGGTACTCGCCCTCGAGTTCGTCAAGCGTTAACGGCGCGCCGCTTTCCGCGATCTCGTGGATGATCTTCTCGTACTCCGCGAACATGGTTTGGCGGATGAGCGTTCCCCGGATCTCGTCGATCTCGCGGCAAATGAGATAGGCGCGGGTCTTTTTGTCGGGGGCGCGCTCAAGAAGGTAGTTGTTCAGCAGTTGTTCGTTGAGAGTAGACGCCACTTCCGCCACGAAGATCGTGTAATTGTAGTACTGATAGGGCTGCGTGCTCGCGCTGTAGTACGTATGCATCGAGTGCCCGGCCTCGTGCGCGAGTGTGAACACGCTGTTCATGGTGTCGTCTCGATAATTCATCATGATATACGGTGGTCCGACGTACCCCCCAGCCGAGAAGGCGCCGCTGCGCTTGCCTTTGTTCTCGTATCGGTCCACCCAACGGCTGCTAAGCCCGTGGGCCAGCGTGCGGCAATACTCCTCGCCCAACGGCGCCAGCGCCTCGACGATCTGATTAACCGCGTTTTCGTAGGGGGTCTTGATCTCGCCCAGTTTGACGATGGGAACATAGCAGTCGTAGATGTGCAGATGCTTTAACTTCAACGCGCGCTGACGCACATTGAGGTAATGGTAGACCGTGTCCAAGTTACGATGCACGGTCCTAATAAGGTTGTCGTACACCGTGACCGGCACGTTATCGGCGAACAGCGAGGCTTCGAGGGCGCTGGAGTAGTTTCGCACGCGCGCCTGGTATATGTCTTGCAAAACAGACGAACTGAGGGAAGCGGCCAGTGTATTCTTGTGGGCGTCGAACTCCGCGTAGAACGTTTTGAAGGCCTCTTTACGGACCGAACGTTTGCGTGATTCATACAGCGACCCGACGGAACTCTGCGTAAGCTGAACGCGCTCCCCTTTTTCGTTGGTGACATAGCCGAAGTCGAGATCTGCGTCAGTAAGCTGATCGAAGACCTTTTCGGCTGTGCCCGCCACCTCGCCTTGCATGGCGAGGATGCGCTCTTCGGCTTCCGATAGAATGTGCGGCCGGTAGCGCAGGAGTTTTTCAAGGATGAACCGGAACTCGGCCAGTTCCGGCGACTTCATGAACCGGTCCATGGTCTCTTGGGGAATGGCCTGTATCTCAGGCGCGATGAAGCTGGCGGCCTCGTTCGCCTTTGTCGAAAGATGGGTAAACCGCGCCACCATGGCTTGCGCCGCCTGGTCGCGCACGTCTTCGCTATACCGCAGAAAAGCGTAATTGCCGAGCCGCTCGCCTTCCTTATCGAAGTCCACCTCGAACTCCAGACACTTGCGCAAGGCGGAGGGCGAATCTCCCAGCGTGCCCCGGAACTTCTCGAACTCGGGAATCTTCTTTTCCAGATCGAGAAAAGCCTTTTGCCACGCCTGGTCGCTTTCGAAGAGAGGCGTTAGATCCCACTTATGGTCGGTCTTAACAGCAGCACGCGATGGCGTCCGTTTTGTTTTCGGCATAGAATTCCCATCCTTTGAAAGAGCGCAGTCCTCATTCTTGATGCGCCGTACATGAGTTATTCAATCCAGGCGGCCATAGTAGGCCGGCAGCGCACGTGTCGAACTCGGCAATTCCCCATCCCCACTTGTAACGTCCGCGGACGACCGCGCCCCGTAATTGGCGCCACAGTATAGCGCACACTCGCAACACGTACGCAAGCTTAAGTTGAATACTCCAATTCTGCGTGATTAAGATTAATTTTTCCGTAACGAGACACAGTGGATTCAATACACATGGATAGCGTCGAAATCGCGAGGAGAGCCGTTCATGCCCCGCCCTCCCCTTCTTCCGCTGTTGGATTGGCCAGCGATCCTTGCAACCGGCAGACCGTATGCTGACTGGATTACGGAGGGGGAGTCGCCGGAAAACCGCGCCAAGATCGAGGAACGGCGCCAGAACCAGAGGCTAGAGCCGCCTATTGAGGGTTTGCTGCAAGCGCTTCCGCGCACGGTCCACGTGGCCGCCTTCGCCGAAGCCTGGTGCGGCGATGTCACGCTGCATGTGCCCGTACTACAACGGCTCGCTGACGCAACTCCAAATCTGCAGGTGCGCTACCTCGAGCGCGAGGACAGCCCCGCCGCCTTCGTGCGTTTCCTCACCAATGGCGGCGAGGCGATCCCCAAGTTCGTGTTCCTCAACGACCAGTACGTGGAATGCGGCAGTTGGGGTCCAATGCCCGCGCTGTGCCGCAAACTCATCGCGCGCGGGAAGGCGTGCGGCAATCTGGACCTCGCCCGAAAGAAAGTCGCCGCTGTCTACGAGTCCGACCCCAACCGGCGCATGACGATCGAGGAGCTTGTGCGCCTCATTGAGATCGCCTCTGCGCGCGAACCATAAACCCGCGCCCGCCCATCAGTTTTGCCGCAGGCGGCCGTCATCCGGTTGAAACGAGGGTTCGTCAGTAATAACCAACACGTCGTAGCGGATGGCGCCGTGCAGGTCTTCGAGCGCGAGTGTATGCTGGCCGGCAGGCAGTTCGACGCCCTCCAGGTTGTACTCGCCCGGCCAAGCCCAGGTCCACAGGCGCGGCGCAAGCGGATGGTCCTCCGCGATGAGGTCGTCGGGCACGTGCAAATCGGTCGCTCCCCCGCCAAGCACGGTTAGCGATTCGCCGTTGAGCGAGGCGCGCACCTGCTGATTGACGGTATCGCCCCGCCGACCGCTACCCCGTTGCAGAAAACGCAGCCAGAAGTAATAGGTTCCGTCGTTAGGCACGTCGATTTCCCATTCGGCTCGGTTGGTTTCCGGCTCTTCAGGCACGAGATACTCGGGACCGCGTAGTCCGCCTGCGCCGCTATGCTCGAACGCGCCTTCCAGTTCGGCATCCGCAAACGCCAGCTCGATCTCGACCGGCGCCGTGTCGCGTTCCGGCGTCGCGGCCTGAGCAAACATGGGCTCGCTCTCGTTGCCCCGCCGATCCACGGCAGTCACCGCGTAGTGATACTCGGCGCCGCCCATCAGGCCCCAGTCGATGAAGCGGGGTTCGGTGGGCGAACCGATGAGGTATTCTTGCGCCGGTTCATCGAACGGCTCGCGCGACGCGTAGACCTGGTAATGGGACAGGCCGGGATCCGTCGAGGCCTCCCAGCGCAATTCGTTGACCCGCTCACGGATGTTTTCCGCCTCGAGTCCTTCGAGCGGCGCGGGCGGCGTGGTCCGCTCGGGACGCGGCCCCGAGGGTTCAAAGTCTTCATCACTGACCAACGCGATGAGGTCCAGCGCGCCGCCCGCATCGCTGCTGGCAATGGTCAATTCTTCTTCGCCTTCGGGAGCCGCCACGGCGTTATCCGTAACACGCGTCCAAGTCCATTCCGCCGCGTCGGTTCCAGCTTCGGCCGTCGCGCCGTTTGCGGTGAAGCGCCAGTTAATCTGCTCGCCATCGTCGCTTCGCATGCGCGCCCACAGGTGGTACTCGCCGTCAGCGGGAATGCTGACGGACAGCACAGCCTCGCCCTCGTCGGCCTCGGGATGCCGGTACACGTAATACCAGTCCGACGCCTCGCGCCGGTCCGCGCCCACGGCCAGACCGGGCCGGTCTGAAGTATCTAGATCCCACAAGGCGTCTTCGGCTTCCACATAGACCACGAGCGGATCCTCGATGTCTTCCGGCAGATCAACGCCCGCCCGCGCCGCTTCAGCCGAGTACCCGCTTTCCAAGCCGGAATTCTCGATCGAACTGACCACGTAATAGTAGGCCACGCCCGGTTCAATGGAAGCGTCCCAGCACGAAGT
>PUMX01000262.1 GCA_003552485.1 Candidatus Hydrogenedentota bacterium | reverse complement strand
TGGCTTCCGCCATACGCGCCGGCGCGGGCCGCCCTGCGCCCGCCGCCCAACAACAGAGCCGACGCGGCGCCGGTCTTCAGAAACGCGCGCCGGTTCAAGCCGTTGCCTCCATGTTTAGTCGCCATAATGCGCCTCCTTACATCTTCGTGCACCACATTCACGCTATTGGTAATAAACGTCTACACGAAACACATGTATTCCCTGCTTCGAAGACGCTGAAACACCGGGGCGCTTGGCAAGAAACTGGAGTAGCGAAGGAAACTTTGACGCAGCAATACAAGGAAGGACGGGTCAGAACGGCAAGCAAACGGGTTCCCGAACAGAGAAGGTCTTGAGTGACATCCGCTTCATGGCGAATCCGTTCGCAACGGGACACGATCTCCGCGCGCCAGTGGGATCTGTCGGCGATCGAGCGCATCGCTGATGGTCAAGACGCGCGTGGCCGGATCAAAGTCTTTCACGACCCAGACTGTATCGCGAACGCTGAATTCGTCCTCCAGCGTCAAGCGCTTTCCTTGCTCCGTCTCATCACGATGGTATATTCGGATGCTGAATCGATACCCGCGCTCGCTGTCTCCAATGATGCCGCGAAGCTCGACTTCCGCATACTCGGGACCGGTATCCTCTTCGGGATTCTGTTCTCCCTGCTCCTCTTCGAGTCGCCTTCTCTCTTCGCGCAGCCGCTCCCACTCCAGCCTCTGCGCACTGCGTTGCTCAAACTGCGCGAGGGCGAGTTCCATTTCCTCCCGGCTGCGTTGCTCATAATGCTCAACCGTGTAGCGGGGATCTTCGGTAACCCCAAATCCCGGGTCGTCACTCGGCGAAGCGCTCCCACACGACCCCAGCAAAGCTATGAGCACGAATGACAGGAACGTCAATACTGCCTTGTCGAACGAGCGCGCTTGTGCGCGAGAGAAGTCATCATCTGGCATTGTTTGGATCCATCCCTCAATGTGCCGGAAGCGTGCACATTGCCCCTATGTGGGGCCTGGAAAACCGCCGCCGGCCAAACCCATACGAGCTTGATACAATGCCGCGTCAATCATCGAACACATCTTACACCATGTGTAATTTTAGACCTTTGTACAATTATTGTAAACACCCCGCGACGGCTCACTCTTCCGCGCGGCTACGACCGGCGAATCTGTCGCTGTTCCACGCGTCCGCTCGGGCTATGCTGAGCGCTTCAGAAAGTCAGCACGCGGTCGCTGTCCTGCACCCACCTCGACAAATCCGCCATGGTCGCCGTCAACTCCTCGGCGAAATAGGGCTCGCCTTTCTTGATTCCGCAGCGCGCCTGGCATGTGCCGCAAACCTTCACTTGAGCGCCCAACGCGTATAGGTCTTTCACCATGGCGACCATGTCGTCCACGCCGGGCGGCGGCTTGACGCTGTCGCGCGCGAGGTCGACGGCATCGCTCATGAGGAACACGCGCACCTCCGCGCCGTCTTCATGGAGTTTGTGGGCCAAACGCAAAGCGTTCCAGGTAAAGTCCGTGCCATCGTAGGGTTGCCGGTTTAGTATCAGAAGCGTTTTCATGAATTATCCCTTCCGTTCCGTCTTCTCGGCATACCGCGCAGCACACGCCGCGCCTTCTTGGCGCCCGCGTTGCCCAGCCCGGCGCTTGACTTCCTTCTTGCTCAGCCGGCGCACGGGATACTCCTTGTCAAGAAACTTAAGCAACGCCCGCGCCAAGTCCGGTCGGGAAAGGTAATAGCAGCGTTCGTTGCCTTCCTCGTGGTAATCAACGAGGCGCGCCCGGCGCAATACGGCCAGGTGCTGCGACATATTCGCCTGGCGCACGTCCAACAGTTGGTGCAACCGGGTAACACAGCGCGGGCCTTCGGCCAGTTCCGCAAGTAATGCAAGGCGCACCGGATGCCCGAGCATGCGCAACAGCTCAGCGGAGTCACGCCAATCGTTGCTAATGGTATGGACCTCCTTCATATATCCTCTGGCGGCGCAGCCGCCGCTACAATAACCCAAAACGAATTCGCGGTTACGGCCCAGGAATTTGACAATCATATTCGCATATTCTAATATTGGAATTCAAAATACCACTTATCCGGCGCGCGGCGCTGGACTCCTTTAGGACTTAACGCAGAAGGAGCAAGTCTCATGGCGACGAAGAAGAATCCCATGGAAAAATACTGGTTCGGCAAGCAAGCGCCGGAGCACGCGGCAGGGTGGTACGAGTTCTACCGATCCGTGAGCAAGGAGGGTGTGCTCGACAAGAAGACGAAGGAGCTTATCGCCGTGGCCGCAGGCGTGTTATGCCGCTGCGAGCATTGCGTGCACGCCCACGCCAACGACGCGCTACGCGCGGGCGCATCGAAGCGGGAGATCGCCGAAGCCATCATGGTGGCCAACCAAACGGCCTCGGGATCGCATCTGTTCTGGACGGATCTCTACGAAGACTTGCTCGGCGAGGCGGACGAAGAATAGGCCTGCGCTTGTGGCCGCGACGATGGGGCGCCATACTGGAAGCGAGGGAATCGGAACGGATTTCGTCCGATAACCAAGGGGCGAACCATGCCGAAAGAGCCGTCGCTGATCATGCGCCTTGTAATTCAGGCCGTGGTCCGGATTATCTACTTCGCCGGGACCGTCGTTGCGTGTTTCGGCTCAATTGTCGCCTACGCGCCGCGGGCTCTAGTTTACGGCGGGGACGAGCCGGTTTCGCTTGCCTTGCTCTTCTCGCTGGGCATGGGTCTATTGTCTGCGGCTATCGGTCCGCAGCTCTACCGCTATTACGCGCACCGGGGCCGCGGCAAGCTGCGGCAAGTACGCGCGGCGAGCCAGCCACCGGCTTGGGCGCGCGAATATCCAGAGGCGCAAACGCCTGACGATTCCGGCGAGGCGGCCGACGCGCGCCGCCACGGGGATTATGAATGAACCCCGCGTGTGCGTGAACAGTTTCCAACTTCCCCTTAACTGAACGACGGGCTTTCGCAATCTAAGGAGCACTCCCAATGGAATACCGAAACTTTGGACGCACCGGCGTGCGCGTGACGCCATTATGCTTGGGCTGCATGAACTTCGGCGGGAAGACGGATGAGGCCGAGTCAATCAAGTGTATCCATCACGCCTTGGACCAAGGGATCAACATCATCGACACCGCCAACGTGTACAGCCGCGGCGCGAGCGAAGAGGTTACCGGCAAAGCGATCAAACAGAGTGGCCGGCGCGATCGCATTGTGCTCGCCACAAAAGTTCACGGCCGCATGGATGATGCCGATCCCAACGCGGCGGGCAACAGCCGGCGCCACATCATGGCGCAGTGTGAGTTGTCATTGCAGCGCCTGCAAACCGATCACATCGACCTCTATCAGATCCACCGGCCGCAGTCGGCGATTCCTTTCGACGAGACCTTGCGCGCCCTGGACGATCTCGTGCGCCAAGGCAAGGTCCGTTACATCGGCGTGAGCACGTTTGCCGCGTGGCAAGTGGTCGAGGCGTTATGGATAGCCAAGGAGTTGGGGCTCAACCGCGTGGTATCCGAGCAGCCGCCGTACCACCTGCTCGAGCGGCGCATCGAACGCGAGCTGCTGCCCATGTGCCAGACCTACGGCCTCGCCACGCTGCCATGGTCGCCCTTGGCCGGCGGGTTCTTCTCGGGCAAGTACCGGCGCGGCGAGGCGCGGCCCGAAGGGTCCCGATGGGAAAAATCGGGCAATCTGCATTTTGCGGACGCGGCCTTCGACGTGCTCGAGACGGCGGAGGCCATCGCCAGGGAGAAGGGTTGCACGGTCTCGCAACTCGCCATCGCCTGGGTCATGCAGCGACCCGGCGCGACGAGCGTGATCATTGGCCCGCGCACCATGGACCAACTCGAAGACAACCTTGGAGCGTTGGACGTCGAGATTACCGAGGACGATTGCAAGCGCCTGGATGAAGTCGCGCCGCCGGGCCGCGCGATCGTGCCTTACTACTTCGCGGATTTCGGCCCCCACGCACACCGATGGTAGCCCAAAGCGCAACGAAACACGCCACGCTTTCCCCGCAAGAAGGAAAGCGTGGCGTGAAACATTATCGAACGGCGGTCAGTCCTCCGCTATCGGCGGCGGTTCGCCGAAGCGCACTTGCGCGCCGCCATGCCATTCACCGCCATGCGACATGATGCCCGTGCCTGCAAAGATCAGCGCCAGTATGACGAAGACCACGGCGAACACGCCCAAAAATCGGCCCACCGCGGGTTTCAAGGTGTAAATGCGGATGGGGTCCTCCGTTTGTTCGGGGAGGCGGAAGAGGACCATGGCGCTCGCAAGCACCGCCAACGCCAGGAATCCGTTATGCACCCAGTAACCGACAAAATGCCAATCGGGGATGCTTCGGTTCACGGCGCAAATGAGCAACGCCGCCCACATCACCCACAGCAACATCCCTTTGGCCATCCATTCCACGGATGGAAGCGGTTCCGGATCGCGCCGGAAACGCCAGATGGCCGCGGCGATTAACGCGAGCAGGCCGATGTAGCGCAATCCGAACCGGCCGTCGGTAAACATATCGGAGAGCCGTTCTGGATACCGCAGGATGAGCCAGAAGTACTCCTGGAACCAATCTGGCCCCGGCATAAGCGTCAGGTGTGATAAGCCGGCCCGGAACGGCTCCATGACCTCGATGTTATGGAAATGCCCCACAGTGGTGTGCCACACGCTGACGGGAACGAACCACAAGGCGAACAGTATCCCGAGAGCGGTTACGAAGAAATGCGGCGCGGGCTGATCGGCGTCGGTCTCGCATTCGCGCTGTGCGCCATAGGCGATGAAACCGCCCATGATAAGCCCGAACGTTTGTTCCTTGACCTTCCACCAGTCGTATTCCGGCCCGAGCACGCTTCCGTAGACCTGAAACGCTTGACCGATTAGGAATCCGAGCGCGCCCCCGACGAGGCCCCACATCATCAGGCGCGCGGGCACGGGGTCGCGCTTCAGACGGCTCCAAATCTGCAGCAATATGCATCCCGCCAGAACCTGCGGCCACAAGTCGGCCCGCGGTGGGGTCATTTCAAGTCCTATGATGTCCACCAGCAAGAGCTGCAAGCCGCGGCCGGCAGCGGAAACCGCCACGGCGAAGACGAGCACTTCCCACACCCGATAGCGGGTATGCGACAGAACCAAGCCCAATCCGCCGGCGCCAAGCGCGCCCCACAATCCGCCAACGACGCCCACCATGACGAAGCCATAGGTAACGTTGAGCATGTCCAGGCCGAACGTGTATCCAATGATGCGGCCATAGCTCATCATGCCGCCAATCGCGAAGGCGAGCCCGCCCGCCATGGCGAGCAACGGCGCGCGGCGCAGCCAGCCGGTCCGTCCATCGCCCACGGCGATGGCCGCGCCAAGCAGAGTCCCTGGCAACATGGCCCCAAAGAATCCGCCGAGTTCGCCGCGAAGGCCCCAGCCGAGGGCCATTACAATGGCGCAAAAGAATACGGTGTCCCAACGTGGTTTCATGGCCTAATCTCCCTTACTCGCATGGCCCCGCTATACCCTTGGCTTGGGATTAGCCCCCCTTAGGGATGGCGCGACGCCGTGATTGTGAATGCATGGAATTTGAGTATGCGGCATTACCTCCGCGAGCACAAGTCAGTAATGGGCCCCAATCGCCAAGTGAAGCAGCGCGCGCCGCTTAGGTCAAGCGCAGCGCCGCGTAGCACGTTGGACCCATAAGACATTGCTTCAGCGAGCACGCGGTGCGCGGTGAATCAGAAAGGAGCGAATCCGGATCCCACGGCAAACCGCTCACCTCGACGTCGGCGGGCGCGGCGGTGTAGTTCACAAAGACGACGTGCTCCGCGAACAGATAGGTAGACACCCGCGGCGGCGCGCTCAGTCGGAAGCCCAGCGGCGCCAACGTCTGATTGCGCAATACGTCGGGCAGCGGCTTAGGCAACGCCGCCAGACTGGGACGCACGGGAACCCGGAACGGATCACACAACAGAAACTCGTCATGGCGAAAACCACCCAAGTTCCAGACGAGCGCACGCCCGCCGTTGTGCTGCTTGCAGGTGACCACTGGCGCCTCATGCAGGCGGCCGCCATAACCCGTCACAAACCCAGTGACCAGCGTCTCCGCATCTTTGGGCCGCAAATCACCAGCCAACCAGAACGGAGCCGCCTTCGCGCGCGTTTCCTGGCCAACGGAAAACCCGTCGGCGCGCCCTGGAGCGCGGTACACACCCGCCGGATCATAGCCAAAGAGTTCGAGCTTGCCCGGATCATCTTTCAATCGCTCGAGCGCGGCGAACGTCGCAATGATCTGGCCGCCTTGTTCGAGAATAGCCGGCGCGCGCTCCACCACGGCGGGGTCGCCCGCTCCATGCGCGGTAAGAATCAGGTTGCGCGCGTTGCGGTCCAGCGAAGGCGCGGGCGCCAACGGTATGCCGAGCATGCCGAGATAATCGAAGATGAACAGGTCGCCGTCGCCGTCGCTTCCTTCCGGCACAGCCACATGCACGCCGCGGGGTTCGCGGGCTACAGCCTGCAACTCATCCAACGCCTTGCGCGCGCCGCTTAACCGGGCCATCCGGCTGCTGCTCACGAAACCGGGACCATGAACGGCCACAGTGATTTGGCGCGGATCGCCCAGATGGCTGGTCAGGCCTTGTTCGTAAAAGACCTGCTCGTTACAGTCGAGCCCGTCAAACCAACCCCCGGCTGCGCTGTCGCCCACGGTAGCGGCAAGCAGCCGCAGATTGAAGTAGCCCTGGTACGGCTCGACATGACCGTAGTTCTGCGACTCGGGGTTGCGCGTCTCCGTGCCCGTGAGCAGGCCGTCGGCGATGCGGGCCCACCCGGCCAGATCGCAGCCGAAACGCGCACGGCGGTCATAGAACGGGGGCGCCTTAATCAGCACCTTCACCCTGTCGTTCACTCGCCGCGCCGCCTTCGCCATTTCCGCGAGCGTGTGCGTGGTCAGCTCGCGCCGGTATCGCCCCCAATTGCGTTTGCCCCGGTTGCCGTCGCACACGGCACAGCGGCACGAGGTGAGCAACGTGTCGTCTATGACGAGGGTGTTAAACAACTCCGCCAGGCGCGCCGCTTCGTTGCACAACGTGTCCGCCGTTTCGGATGCGCTCAAGCAAAACAGCGGCGCCCGGGATTCCGCGCCGTAGGCGGGTTTGCCCGCCGAACCGCCCCAAGTAGGCCGAAGCGCGCCCCAGGCCTCGAGTTCAGCCATGACACAATGATTGCGGTGGCTGAGGATCAAATCCCGCTCGAGGGCGCGCCCATCCCGGAACCCTTCGAGGATGACGCGACGGAACCCTTTGGCGCGCAACTCCTTACAAATATCCGAGAACGTTTCGCCCGAAGCGCGAGCCTCGTAGAGAACGGTTGATGTAATATAGGCCGCATAGACAGGCGTCATGAAGCGGGATTCCAATCTATTACCCGGTTGCGGCGCGACCTGGCGCGCCCTGATGCTCGAACCATGTATCGCCGGGGATTGTAGCCCGCCAGCCGTTGCGCCGCAACCAGCCGCCCAAGCAGCGGCCGCGCGTTGACGCTGTCCGCGGTTAGTCGTATGCTACGAGAACGACGAGGAGCGGCTGACGCGCCACAATGCCGGCGCAACGAAAGGAACCCGTCATGAACGAGCGAACCCTGGGACGGCGAGGTTTTCTCCAATCGGCTGCGGCGCTGAGCGTGGGCGCGGGAATAGCGGCCGCAATGCCGGCGCGTTCCTATCGGAGAATCGCCGGCGCGAACGAGCGTGTGAATGTCGCCATCATTGGCGCGGGCGGCCACGGCGGCCGCAATCTGGGCACGGTGGCGGGCCGGATGGACCCTGACTACGGCGAGTATGCGGAACGCGTTACCGGCGCGCATATCGCGGCTTTGTGCGACGTGGATCTGCGCCCCGAGGGACCCCGCAATCCACCTGCGGCGGTAGCGTTCGACGCCTATCCCGACGCCGCGCAATACCGGGACTACCGCAAGATGCTCGACGACATGGAATCGGAAATCGACGCGGTCGTGGTCAGCACGCCGAACCACACCCACGCCCCGGCCAGCGTTATGGCGATGCGAATGGGCAAGCACGTCTACTGCGAGAAGCCCGGCGCTCACTCGGTGTTTGAAGCGCGCGTAATGAGTGAAGTCGCTTCGGAACAAGGGGTTGCGACACAACTCGGCACGCAGGTTCACGCCTCGGAGAACTTCCGCCGAATCGTCGAACTTATTCGCGCTGGCGCTATCGGGGAAGTGAGCGCTTGCCACATCTGGCATCGTTCAGGAACCCCCTCGCGGGACCGGCCCACAGAAACCCCGGCCGTACCCGACAAACTGGATTGGGACCTTTGGCTTGGGCCGGCGCCGTATCGGCCGTATCACCCGGACTATATACCCACCCGATGGCACCGCTGGTGGGACTTCGGCGGCGGAAGCCAGTTCGGCAACATGGGGTGTCATTTCATGGACCTGCCGTTCTGGGCGCTGGACCTGCAGCATCCAGCCACCATCGAGGCGGAAGGCCCGGCGCCGCACCCGGAAACGGCGCCCGGCAAGCTGCACGTTCGCTACACCTTCGAGCCGAAGAATGGCGGAACGCCCATTACGCTGACCTGGACGCACGGCTCCGAAGCCCCCGCGGTCTTCGCGGAGAACAATCTGCCCGAATGGGCTTGGGGCGTTTTCGTAGGCAGCGAGGGTATGCTCCTTGCCAATTACGAGCAGCGCAAGTTGTTCCCAGAGGAAAAGTTCGCGGATTATGAACCACCAGATCGCACTATTCCGCCGTCCGTAGGCCATCAGCAAGAGTGGATCGACGCGTGCCGCGGTCAGGGGGAGACGCTGTGCAGCTTTGATTACTCGATGCGGATTACGGAAACCATGCTACTTGGCAACGTGGCGCACCGGAGCGGACGCAGACTGGACTGGAACGCGGAACGCTTCACCATCGAAAACGATCTCACGGCCGAAGGTTTTCTTAAGCGCGGCTACCGCCCCGGTTGGACGCTTTAGCCGGTTTTGCCCACGGCGGCGGGATTGCCGGCCCCATCTGTTTTGTTTCTGTTTAGGTTGGCCGAAAGACTAAGAAGCGGGCGCGCCGGAAGCCGCTGGGGCGGCCCGCATTGCATTACCAGCGGTTGCTTGATAGAGTTGAGGATATGCTTGTTGATACGCCAGCGCCTTTTGCTTGGAATTACTGCCCTGTCTGCGGCGCATCTCTAGAATGCCGCGATGATGGCGAGAGCGCGCGTCCCAATTGCGCAGCCTGCCAACGTTTCTATTATTCGAACCCCGTTCCCGCGGCATGCGCCCTTGTAGCCGACGGCGACAAGCTGTTGTTTGTGCAGCGGGCCATCGAGCCGTGCAAAGGGTTGTGGAGTCTTCCCGGCGGGTTTGTCGAACTCGGAGAAACCAGCGAGGAGGCCGCCTTGCGCGAACTCGAGGAGGAGACCCGTATTCGCGGCTATGGCCCCAATCTTTTCGGCGCAAGCACCCAGCCAAGCCAGTTATCGGGCGCCGTCATTGTCATGGGATACTGGGTTGAGCGCTGGGAAGGCGTTCCGTCGGCGGGATCGGACGCCATGGATGCCGAGTTCTTTGAATCCGCGGCCCGGCCAGAGTTGGCGTTTCAGGCCCACCGCGAGCTGGTAGCCATGTATGACGCCCTGCCAGACCCGCTGAAAGCGGGACGTACGTCCATCTAAACCATTGCGCTCCGGATTGTGCGGATGCTGCCCCTGTGTTATGATTGATGGGAAGGCGTTTAGGCTCAAATGACGGGCCGGACGTATTCCTTGAGCAAAGGCAAAAGGACACCGAATTAACTCATGAATGGCTTCTTCAAACAGATCTCCCTGTGGTTGATCGTCATCCTCATTGGCGCGCTCGCCCTCACGTACATCTCCGACACTGGCGCCCCACCGGTTGAATTGACCAAACGGGACTTCGAAGAACAACTCGAACGGGCCAACATCGAGTCGTTCAAAGTGACCAATCTCGGCGAGGAAGGCTTTTCCTTCGAGGCGGAGTTCAAAGAGCCCGTACAGGAGCAGCGCCAAGTCGAGTTCGATTGGCACCGTTTCCCCGAAGAATGGGAAGAAAAGCTAGACGCGCAAGGGATCACCTACAAGATGGAGCGGGACAACACGATGTTGACCGGCTTCCTAATCAACATGATTCCTTTGCTGCTCATTATCGGCCTGTTTTGGTTCTTCATGTTCCGCCACATGCAAGGCGGCAACAACAAGGCCATGTCCTTCGGGAAAAGCAAGGCGAAATTGGCCAATCACAGTGAAAACGTGGTCACCTTCGAGGACGTGGCTGGAGTCGATGAAGCCAAGGAAGAACTCCAGGAGGTCGTCGAATTTCTGAAGGATCCCAAGCGATTTTCCCGCCTGGGCGGTAAAATCCCCAAGGGCGTGTTGCTCGTCGGCCCGCCGGGCACGGGCAAGACTCTACTAGGCCGCGCTGTCGCCGGCGAAGCGAATGCGCCATTTTTCAGCATAAGCGGTTCGGATTTCGTCGAAATGTTTGTCGGCGTAGGCGCCAGCCGCGTGCGGGATCTGTTCCAGCAAGGTCAGAAGCACGCGCCGTGCATCATCTTCATCGACGAGCTCGACGCCGTCGGCCGGCAACGTGGCGCTGGCCTCGGCGGCGGCCACGACGAACGCGAACAGACGCTTAACCAGTTGCTTGTCGAGATGGACGGGTTCAACAGTAGCGATGGCGTCATCCTTATGGCCGCCACGAACCGCCCCGACGTGCTCGACCGCGCTTTGCTGCGGCCGGGCCGCTTCGACCGGCAGGTCGTCGTGAATAATCCCGACATCAAAGGCCGTCAGCAAATCCTTGACATCCATGTGAGACGCAAGAACATCCCCGCTGACGATGAAGTTTGCACCGAAACCATCGCGCGCGGAACGTCAGGCTTTTCCGGCGCGGACCTGGCCAACCTTGTAAATGAAGCCGCCTTGCTCGCCGCCCGCCGGGGCCGGGACAAGGTCATGATGCAGGATTTCGAAGACGCCAAGGACCGCGTCATGATGGGGCCCGAACGGCGCAGCCTGGTGTTGAGCCCAGCCGAGAAGCGCAACACTGCTTACCATGAGGCGGGCCACGCGCTCGCGGGGCGTATGCTGCCCAACTCCGATCCCGTTCACAAAGTCACCATCATCCCGCGGGGGCCTTCGCTGGGTTTGACCAGCATGATTCCCAAGGAAGAGCGCCACAATCTATCGCGCTCGTACCTGCTGACTCAGTTACGGGTGCTGATGGGCGGACGCGCCGCCGAAGACGTGGTTTTCGGCGAGTTCACCAGCGGAGCGTCCAATGATCTCAAGGTCGCCACGGACCGCGCTCACGCCATGGTCTGCGAATGGGGTATGAGCGAACTCGGTCCCATCTCATTCGGCAGTAATGGCGAGGTCTTCTTGGGCCGCGACTTCGTGAAGGAGCGCAACTATAGCGAGGAAACCGCCGCGGCCGTGGACAAAGCCGTACACAAGTTGCTCGAGGACGCCTATAGCGACGTCAAGCAGATTATGATCGATCGCAAGGAAATCCTTGTCGCCATTGCCGAGACGCTATGCGAAAAGGAGACCCTGGAAGCCGAGGAGCTCGACGAGATCATCCGCGCCAACGGTGGTGAGCATCTGCTCGAAGCGGTGGCTGACAAGGAAAAAGAGCAACGTCCCGCCGACAAACGGAGAAAAGGCGTCGTCGTTTCGCCGCCAGAGGAAGGCGAAGGGAAGATCGGCGAGGTGGATACCGGCGGCGCATTGCCTGACGGCGCGTCTTCGTAGGCGTAAGCGAACACGTCCCATGCGGCGTATGCTGGAGGCGGTCATGGCCGGGCGTAATCCCTATTGCTCTTGCGGGCGCGAAGAAACCCACCCCGTCTGGATTCCATCAAAATCCGAGACCTGTCTTCCCGGCGCCTCCCTCGCGTTGAGACGCGCCGAGGTGATTTCGTAGTCATGCATCGCGAACCGTTGGCGCATCGAGCGCGGCGTAAGACGCTGGTCATGGGGGTGTTGAACGTTACCCCTGACTCATTCTTCGACGGGGGGCGCTTCCCTTCTGCGGAAACCGCGCTCAGCCACGCACGTCAGCTTGCCAGCATCGGCGCCGATATTATTGACATAGGCGGAGAATCGTCCCGGCCAGGCTCGGACCCCCTCCCCCCTAGCGAAGAGCAGGCCCGAGTGTTGCCCGTTCTCGACGGTCTCGGCGATTGCCCGGTTCCCTTGTCCGTGGACACTTACCACGCTACTACCGCCCGGCAAGCCGTGAACCGCGGCGCCGTCATGATCAACGATATCACCGCACTGCGCGGCGATCCCGCTATGGCGGAGACTATCGCCGAAGCAGGGTGCGAGTGCGTGCTTATGCACATGCAAGGCGAACCCAAAACGATGCAGCGCGAACCCCGGTACCGCGATGTGGTCGATGACATCTGCCTGTTTTTTGAGGAGCGGCTGAATGCCGCGATAGCCGCAGGCGTTAATGAAGAGCGGATTTGGCTTGACCCCGGGTTTGGATTTGGCAAGACAGCCGGGCATAATTTGCAATTGTTGCGTCGGCTCGGCGAGTTTCAACGGTTGGGCCGCCCTATTCTGGTGGGGACATCGAACAAGTCCACCATAGGCGTCGTGTTGGATGCGCCCGTCGAAGATCGCGCCGAGGGAACCGCGGCCACGGTGGCCATCGCTATCGCCCACGGCGCCGCCGCAGTGCGCGTCCACGATGTCGAGGCAATGGCGCGCGTCGCCCAAATGAGCGACGCGGTTATGGGATATGGTCATTATGAGTGAACGGCTTTTTGGCACGGACGGGATCCGCGGAGTCGCCAACGAACATCCAATGACGGCCGAGACGGCGCTGCGCGTCGGGCGCGCGGCCGGCAAAGTGTTTCAACGCAACGACTCCACTCACACCATTCTCATCGGCAAAGACACACGGCAGTCCGGTTACATGTTCGAGAACGCGTTGACGGCGGGCCTGTGCTCGATGGGAGTCAATGTGCTTCTCGTCGGTCCGCTGCCCACGCCCGGCGTCTCCTACATCATGCGCAGCCTGCGCACAGACGCGGCCATCATGATTTCCGCTTCGCACAACCCGTTTCAGTTCAACGGAATCAAGTTCTTCGGCCCCGACGGGTTCAAACTGGCTGACGCCGTGGAAGAGGAAATTGAGCGGCTCGTAAGCAGCAACGCAATCAGCGTGATGGGGCCCGCCGCCACACGGGTAGGATGGGCGCGGCGGATCGATGACGCCGTGGGCCGTTACATCGAGTTCGCGAAGGCTTCATTTCCGCGCAACCTGCGGTTGGACGGCCTGCGCATTGTGGTGGATTGCGCACACGGCGCAACTTACAAGGTGGGCCCGTACACGCTGGCCGAGCTCGGCGCGGAGATCATTCCGATTGCCAACGCGCCCAACGGCAGCAACATCAACGCGCGATGCGGCTCCATGCATCCCGAGGAAATGCGCGCCACAGTGATTCGAGAGCGGGCCGACCTGGGCATTGCTTTCGACGGCGACGGCGACCGGCTGGTCATGGCCGACAACGACGGCCGCCTGCTCGATGGTAACGCTTTGTTGTCGATTCTCGCCCAAGATTTGCTTGAACGCAACGCGTTGGTCAATAACGCCCTGGCCACCACCATCATGGCGAATGGCGGGCTTGAACGCGTGCTGGCGCCGTTCGAATGCAAAATCGTATGGACCAAAGTCGGCGACCGTCACGTAGTGGAAGCCATGCGTGAACATGGACTTGTGCTCGGCGGCGAATCATCCGGGCATATCGTCCTGCTTCAACATAACACCACCGGCGATGCGCTCATCTCGGCCCTGCAGGTGCTGTCTGTGATCGTGCGGCGAGATATGCCTCTTTCGAGCCTTGCGAGCGTGTATCAAGCTCTTCCAGAGGCCCACAAGACCGTGCCGTTGAATGGCGGCGCGATCCCCAGCCGCGAGGCGCTTGAAGCGCTGCAGTCCCGCGCTTTAGAGGAACTCGGCGGTAAGGGACGCGTTGTCATACGTCCCTCGGGCACCGAGCCGATTGTGCGCGTTATGGTCCAACACGATTCGCAACGCACAGCGGACCAACTGGCGCAACAGCTCGCGGACGAGATCATGCAGATGGCCTGACCGCGGCCAGCGGTTCCCGGTCTCTCGAAATCTTTCGAGAAATGCATACCGGACAGGCGCGCGCTTGCAACAGCCTTCACGTATTGGGGAACAACTCTTAACTTATATCCGGAGGATCATGATAGAACTCGGCGTTAACATCGACCATATCGCCACATTGCGCGAGGCGCGCAAGGGCGAGCACCCTGACATCATTGCGGCCGCCAAGGTTTGTGAACTGGCCGGCGCTCATCAGATTACGGTGCATCTGCGCCAGGACCGCCGGCATATTCAAGACCGCGACGTGCGGCTATTGGCGGAAACGCTGACCACCCGGCTGAACCTGGAAATGGCCGCTGAAGAAGATATTATCGCCATCGCCCGCGAGATCCGGCCCACATCCGTGTGTCTGGTGCCCGAGAACCGCCAAGAGGTGACCACGGAAGGCGGGCTCGACGTGGCCAGTCAGAGGGAACGATTGACGCAGGTGGTCGCGGGGTTTCACGAGGCCGGCGTGAAGGTGAGCATGTTCATCGATCCCGAACCGGAGCAGGTAGAAGCCTCCGCCGAGACAAGGGCGGATTACGTTGAATTGCACACCGGCGCGTACGCCAACGCGCCGCAAAACGAGGTGATGAATGAGCTCAACCGTATCGTGCAGGCGGCCGCGCGCGCGCTGAACTGCGGTCTCGTGTTTAATGCCGGCCACGGTCTGAACGTGCACAATCTGGCGGCTGTAGCCGCCATTTCCGGGCTGAACGAAGTAAACATTGGCCATTCCATTGTGGCCCGCGCGGTGTTTGTCGGCCTTCACGAAGCGGTCCGCGAGATTCTCAATATACTGCGCTCAGCCGATGGCTAAACGCGTCCGCGAGCTGGCTGGCGGCTACGCGCCGCCGCTGGCGGATTCCCGATACCGGCGCAACAGCCGGCGCGCGGCGTTAAGTTTGTGCACTTCATCGGTTCCATCGTACAAGCGCGCGCCGCGTTCGGTCCGGTAAAAGTAGGCCAAGGGGGTCCAATCCGTCAGGCCAAGCGCGCCGTGTATCTGGACTGCGCGATCAATTACTCGGCCCAGGGTCTGGGCCACGTGAAACTTAATCAAGCCTATCCGGTCGCGGGTTTCAATGGCGTTGGATTTTTCCGTTTGCCAGGCCGTATCCAGCACAAGCAAGCGGGCCGCGTCAATTTCGCCACGGCTTTCCGCGATCCATCCCTGGACGAATTGCTTGTCCGCCAAGGGTTCGCCGGGCCCCACCTCACGTTTTAGCGCGAAATCACACATCAAATCGTAGCTGCGCTCGCACACGCCGATCCATCGCATGCACTGATGAATCCGGGAGGGGCCCAGACGTTCCTGCCAAATCGCGTAGCCTTCACCTTCTCCGCCGAGCAGGTTGGCCTTGGGAATTCGGCAATCGCGAAACCGCAGCTCACCGTTACTTGCCCATCCCTCGCCTTGCCGGCCCATGGTGAAAACGTTTTCCTCCAAGATGAAGCCGGGCGTATCCGTGGGCACGATAAACATGCTCGAGCGTTCGTGCAGGGCGCCGTCCGGGTTGGTGGTGGCCATCACAATGGCAAAGGCCGCCCCGTCCGCACCCGTAATAAACCACTTGTGCCCGTTGAGAACATAGTCGTCTCCATTCCGCACCGCCGTCGTCCCTTGCCAGGTTGGATTCGAACCCGCACGCTCGGGCTCGGTGACCGCAAAACAACTGCGAACCTCGCCTTCGAGCAACGGCTTGAGGAATCGCTCCTTCTGGCTGCTGGTGGCGCGCTCCAGCAGAAGGACCATATTGCCGGAATCCGGAGACTGGCAGTTGAATGCATAGTGGGCCAACGGACTGCGCCCCAGTTCAGCCGCAATCAGTGCGTGTTCAACAAGGGAAAGCCCCATCCCTCCCAGCTCCGTGGCGATCTGAGGCAGCCACCACCCCCGCGCCTTCACATCCTGGCGTTTCTGGGCCAGCGCATCCTCCACCGCGGCAAAACCGTCGGTGAAAAACGTCAATTCCAGCGGATACAGCTCCCGTTCGACGAACCGGCGGATATCCGACAACAACGTTTGTATTCGTTTTGGCGGTTCAAAATTCATGGACCCACTCCCTCTCCGGCAATTCTGGGAATCACCAAGACGCACGCTGACGTGGTTGGATACCAGGTGTACGCCATGAACCCCCCATAGCGCAAATTCGGCTCCGGCCTACCGGCAAACTCGGCCGTATGTCTGCTTCGGATGCCGCAAATCGAAAGTTCACGCATCGGTGGGCGCCAAGCGAAGCGGCCGTCCGTCATCGCCGTAGACGCCTTCGTTCCGCCACACGCGCCACATCAACTCATACCGTTCGAGGGGTAGGCCCGTATAGATACAGTTACTGCTCGAGAACACGTACCCGTAGCCGGGCATCCCGTGTTCGAGGGCATAGCGGGTCGACTCCACCACATCGGCTTCGGAACCCGACTGTAACAGGCCGCAGTTGACGTTGCCGATAAGACAAATGCGGTCTCCGTAGCCACGCTTTACTTCAGCGATATCGACACCGCCCTGCGGATCCAGCGAGTGCAGCGCGTGGGGGCCGGCGTCGACGAGCTGATCAATGATCGGCATGATGTCGCCGTCAGTATGCTTAATGACATAGAACCCAAGAGCGCGCAGACCCTGGCACAGTTGGGTCAAGCTCGGCGTGATGACCTCGGCGAACATCTCGGGGCCAAGAAACGGACCCGTGTTGAAGCAATAATCCGAGCACAGCGCGAAGCCATCGAGCCCGCCATGCCGCGCGTAGCGCTCGGCGGCGGCGAGCCCCCGCTCAACCTGCCGGCGGGCATCTTCTTTGGCTTCATCCAGATGCTCATACAACCAGACGGTAAAGGCGAGCATGTTGTTCCCGTCCGGTATGGCGTATGTCTGGTCGCCATGCAGCATGAGAAAGAACTCGTCGCCACACTGATCGCGCACCACATCGATAAGCCTTAACACTTCGTCCTGCCGCGAGACCGGCGGATGTAGAAAGATGGCGTCATGCTCATAGTGGCGCGCCGTCTGGATGAAGACGCCGGCGACGTCTTCCCGGTGCAGCCGCCGCTCGGCGTCGGTCATCTGATCCCACTGCTCGAAATGCCGGTGCGTCGGATGTACGCGGCCAAAAGCTTCCATGGTAAGATAGAAAGCCAACTCGAAGTGGGGCGCGCGACCAGATACTGACCGCCGCTCCAGCGCCGCGATAAAGCGCTCACGCGGGCTTGCAACTCGACCGCTATGGAAGGCGCTCTGCGGGTTCGTGACGTGACCCTCCATCATCGCGGCGGGGTGGCTTCTTGGTGGGGCCAATCATCTTCTTGGGATTGACCGCCTTGTGAAACTGCTCTTTCGTAAGCAAACCCGACTTCAAAACCTCATCCTCGAGCGTCGTGTTGTTATCGTACGCGGCCTTGGCGATCCGGGCGGCGTTGTCGTAGCCGATGTGTGAATTCAACGCGGTCACCAGCATCAACGAATCGCGCAGGTGAGCCTCGATGCGCGAGTGATTGGGTTGCAAACCGGCGATGCACCTATCCGCAAACGAAGCCGAGGCGTCTGAAAGCAACCGAATGGATTGTAGCAGGTTATAGATGATCACTGGCTTATATACGTTAAGCTCGAAGTGACCCGACGAGCCCGCCATGTTGATGGTCACGTCGTTGCCTATCACCTGCGCGCACACCATGGTCACCATCTCGGATTGGGTCGGGTTGACCTTGCCCGGCATAATCGACGAGCCCGGCTCGTTGGCCGGAAGAATGAGCTCGCCAATGCCACACCGCGGCCCGCTCCCCAACAGACGGATGTCATTGGCAATCTTGGTAAGGCTGACCGCCACGGTTTTCAACGCGCCAGAAGTCATCACCATTGCATCGTGCGCGGCCAGCGCTTCGAATTTGTTCGGCGCCGCGCGGAACGGCAAGCTCGTCGACTCGGCGATCCCTTCAGCGACGAACTTGTCATAGCCGTCGGGGCTATTCAAGCCGGTGCCGACCGCTGTGCCGCCGATAGCCAGTTCGCGCAATCGCGGCAACACCGATTTCACCCGCGCAATGCTGTTCATCATCTGCTGAGTGTATCCCGAAAACTCCTGGCCCAGCGTCATTGGCGTCGCGTCCATTAGGTGGGTGCGCCCAATCTTGTATATCTTTTGGAACTCGCGCGTCTTCGTCGCCAAGAGCCGGCGCAGATGGTCAAGGGCTGGCAGCAAACGATCGTAGATCTGCTCCACCGCCGCAATGCTCATGGCTGTGGGGAATGTGTCGTTCGAAGACTGCGACATGTTTACATGGTCATTGGGATGAATCGGATGTTTGCTGCCAAGTTTCCCGCCAAGCAACTCGATGGCGCGGTTCGCGATGACCTCGTTCGCGTTCATGTTCGTCTGCGTTCCACTCCCGGTCTGCCAAACCCGCAGCGGGAAATGATCATCGAGCTTGCCCTGAATAACCTCATCACACGCCAACACGATCGGCCGGCACAACCGCCAGTCAAGCAGCCCAAGCCTGCGGTTAGCCTGGGCACACGCTTTCTTGAGCGTGCCAAAGGCCCGCACGACCTCTCGCGGCATCGTTTCCGTGCCGATATGGAAATTCACTACGGAGCGTGCGGTCTGGCAACCGTAATAGCGGTTTGCTTGCACCTGCATTTGGCCGAGGCTGTCGGTTTCTGTACGGTATTCCAATGTCGGTTCCTCCTCGTAACACGGCCGCGTCACAGGCGCGAGGCGCTACAACCGGCCACTATCTTGCTTATCACGGCACAGCCGCCAATCAATGCTTGAGCCGTCCTCAGTTCAACCGTTCGACCATCCATGACTTTAGAGAGTATCGCGCTCATCATTAATCAGGGGCGGCAAGACGGCGAAACCCTTCACAGGGCTAACACAGCAAAGCCCTCTTCAATTTCGGACCAAATGTGGCGGTGTGGAATCCACTGGGAGAATACGAACGCGGGCTGCGCCGCATGTCTCAATCCCGTGATAGAGATATCCGTGCGGGCAAATGACCGAGGAACAGCGAGCCCCGGAACGGCTAGGAGAAACTGGCTTTAATGTACCGAAACGGCCTTGCTGAGTCAAACTAGCTCATGGTTTCCCCATCATAGGGCAGGATAACAATGGTGTGGCGATTCCGGTAAAACAGCGCGGAATA
>PUMX01000185.1 GCA_003552485.1 Candidatus Hydrogenedentota bacterium | reverse complement strand
TGTGGGGTGTTCGGTGTCTCCGCAGCGTTGGGCCGTCGTGTTTGGGTAGACCGAGGAGTCTTTCAGGTCTATCCGAACCTGTACGTTATCCTAGTAGCGGGCTCGGGGAGGATGAGGAAGAGCACCTCTATTAACCAGATAGAGAAGTTCCTCTCCATGCTCGACCCGCCACCTAACCTCATCGCACAAAAGATAACCGCTGAGGCTCTCATCGAGGCGCTAAGGAGCGACTTTGGAGAGGAGAACAAGCTCCGCACAACGCATGAGGGCTATGTCATAGTCGACGAGCTGGCGACGTTTCTCAACAAGAATAGCTACGACGCCGGCCTAGGCTCGCTGTTGATACCGCTCTTTGAGTTCCTCGGCCGCCTTATCGATCAACTCGGCCTTCACCTGTTGCGCGGCCTGAAGCTCTTCGACGCGCATGCGTTCCTCGGCTTCCGCGTCGATGCGGGCAATGTTCTGTTCAGTGGCCTCTTCGATGGCCTCTTGTTCTTGCTCGATGACGTCGTGGGTTTTCTGGGTAATGTTCCGCCGGACGTCGTCAAGCTGGTCCAGTTTATCTTGGGCGGTCTGCTTCTGCTTCTCGGCTTCCTTACGCGCCTCGTCGGCCCAGGCAATGCGTTTGCGCAGGTCGCCGATGCGCTCATCCAGGAAACTGAGCAATGGCCGTGTGCCGAACCGCACGGCCACCACGACAATGACGCCGGCGTTAAGCACTTCGAAGAGGAATTGCGACATGCGCCGACGGAAATTAGCGCGCTGGAACTCGGGCCGGGCCTCGTACTCCCTGACGAATTCGATATCCGCTTGCAGTTCTTCGTCCGCGGGATGCCGGACGGGGTTCTGCATGTGGCGCTTGTATTCTTCGCTGTAGATGATCTCGACGTAGCGATCATGGTCGGCCTCGTATTCATCGAGATACGCGCCGCTTAAACGCGGCGGACCGAAACCGATCATGATGAGCGCGGAAAGCACGACGTATGCGGCGGCCAGATACAAAAAGAAACGCTTGACGGGATTCAATTCGAGCGCCCTCCCGCCTGCAACTGCTCGTCGATCATTTGCACGATCTCTGGCAGCAACTTGTCATAGGTCGCGCGCTGCGCTGCTATGTCCTCATGCAGATGTTCGCGAAGTCTGGCCACTTCTGTGTCGGTTTTCTCTTTGTGCTTGGCTACTGTATGCCACCGCCGTTCGAGCGCCTGGCGCCGCGCCTTCTCGACTTGGTCTGCGGCAATCCGCCGCGCCGACGCCAGCTCGCGGGCGTAGTACACCTCGAGCCTTTCAGCTTCTTCGCTCAATTGGCGCGCGCTCTCTTCATCGTCGTCGATCTTGGCTTCCCGTGCGTCCATGGTGCGTAAGATCGGCCGAAGAAAATACCGGTTGCTCACGCCCAGGAAGATCAAAAAGAGCGCCAATTGAACGAACAGCGTTAGGTTAATGGAGACCATATGCGCCTCTCAGGCGAACCCGGTTTACACCAGCACAAAGACCAGCAACAACGCGACGACCAACGAGTAGATGCCGGTGGATTCCGACACGGCCTGCCCGATAAGCATGGTGCGTGTAAGCAAGCCCGCGTTTTCCGGCGTCCGGCCGATAGCTTCACAAGCCTTACCCGCGGCGAACCCCTGGCCGATGCCCGGCCCGATAGCGCCAAAGCCCATGCAGATGCCCGCGCCGATGAACGAGGCAATGCGCAGGATGTCTTGGGCGGTCAGTTCGGCCATCAGCGCCGCCTCTTCGGGTTGCGCCATAGCGTTCTGAACTACGGTGGCTATTGTCCCGATTTCCATACCAATCTTCCTTTTCGTTATCCGGTTTTCCGGTTGATGCTTCTCAAATTGCGTGGCGACTTTCCGCCAGCACAACGCAGGCGCTATGCCACGCCGGTTTTGACGCGGTGATTCAGGATTGCCACGATGATGCGGGCCTTACGCCACATACAAAATCACCAGCGCGATGATAAGGGCATATATCGCTGTCGACTGCGAGACGGCCTGGCCCGTCAGCATGGTGCGCACGATGACGCCCTCGATGCGTGGCCGCTGGGCAATGGCGCGGCACGCGGTATCGCCCGCCAGCCCGCTACCGACGCCGGAGCCGATGCCGCCGAATCCCGCGGCGATGCCGGCCCCGAGTATCTGACTGAAACTCACCATATTCTCCGGCATGTCGCCGAGGGCAAAGATCATGATGAACGCCACCAACAGGCCAAAGATAGCCGGCGTTTGGCTGACGGCCTGGGCTACGAGCATATTGCGGAATGTTGGGTCAATGTTGTTTGGCCAGGCGCCAATGCCGTCGATGGCGCCGCCCGCTGTCTTGCCGCTGCCGATTCCGGGGCCGAGCGCGCCCGCGCCCGCTGCGATGCCGGCGCCCAGCAAGACGCCCATCAGCACCCAGTCCGTACCGGGTTGATAGGTGAACAGCAGAATCAGCGCGATGACCAGTGAAAAGATCGTGGGCGATTGCGCCATGGCTTGGCCGATAATCATGCGTAGCGTGATCGGTGTAATCTTGCGCGGATTGCGGCACACGCCATCACAGGCCGACGACGCCGGCCAGCCGCAACCGAGCCCGCTGCCGAAGCTGCCCAAGCCTATAGCCAGGCCGGAGCCTATCATGGCGGCGACAAAATTGCCGCCGATCAGCTCGGGATCGGCAACCGGCATGAACAAAATCAGCATCGCCACGACGAGCGGGAAGATGCTGACGGTGCCGCCGCCTACGGCCTGCCCGATAAGCATGGTGCGCAGCATGTATCCATGCCGGGCGGGCTGGCGCATCACGCCTTCGTCGGCGTGACCGGCTGTCATGCCCATGCCCACGCCGGCGCCAATGCCGCCTAACCCCACGGCTATGCCCGCGCCGAATATTCGCGCTATGGTTCCGAGTGTTTCTGGTTCCACGGTAATTCGCTTTGCCTGAGTTGGATGCGTTAAACAGCAGGCCCGGCGTCCTCGCGGTTGCTACCGGCGAATCGCCAGCGCCGCATGGGCCCCGGCTGGGTTGGCTGCTGCGCCCCTCGAACCCTTCTTCTACTTCATGGCCACCGCGATGTACGTCAAGGTCAACATGGTGAACACGAAAGCCTGAATGACCCCGATGAAAAACACGAAGAACAGGATCAGGCCAATGGGGAGCACCAGATAAAAGACCAAATGTGACACCACTATCAAAATAACCGCGCTGCCGATCATATTGCCGAACAGACGGAACGAAATAGACAAAACCTTGGACACTTCCCCCACGAAGTTGAGCGGGAAGAAGAACAACGCTGAGAGCTTCGGCGCAATGCCGGCCTGCTGCCACATGGGTCCGAGCAACTCTTGGAAGTAGCCCCAGAAGCCTTTAGCTATGACGCCGCAGGTTACGGCAATACACATAGCCAGCAGCCCGAGGGCCAGCGTTGTGTTGTAATCCGCGGTTGGCTCCTCGAACCAAGGCCCGGGCAAGAAGCTTACCACGTTGGCTAGCGTCAGAAAGACGAACATCGCCGCCACAAGGGGAAAAAAACGCCGGTTCTGGGCGGGCGTCTCCAGTTCGAGCGCCGAATGCACCAGTTCGTCCAAGCCCCCCGCCATGAGCTCGAAGGCCGCCTGAGCCCGGCCCGGCGTCAACGACAGCCGCCGCGTGGCCAGCCACATGACCGCCCACAACACCGCCATTACGAGCAATGTGTTGAGGATCGTGACGGGATTCACTCCCCCCAAGGGAATGCGGACATCCGTAAACGGCAAGTAATACAGGATGTACCGTTCGCCTATGCTGTCCATGAATTCACTTCTCTTGATGTGTGAGATCGAGGCCGGTGAAGCCGAGAATCAGCATCGCCAACCTGACTACAAGCAGTCCCCCTACGGCGCCTATCAGACCATACCCAGACTCCGGATCAAGCGTGTAAGCCCGATACAGGATGAGCGCATAGACCAACATACGCAGGGCGGTCCAACGAAAAGCGCCCAACTGTATCACTTGCGGGTTATCGGCTGCAACTTTGGCCATCCGCCGGGCCACGATCCAGAACATCACGATGCCGCCCAGCCCGCCGAGGAGCACGCCAACGCCCAAGTCGCGGTCAAACAGAAGCCCCGCGCCCGTAAGAAGCGCCGTTAGCAGCAGGCCCAGTTGGACGGTGCGTAACCGGAACGCTTTGAGCGGGGCAAGCGGATCGCTGGAACTCACTGCACAAAACCCTTTAGGATAATTCGGTACACGGTGTATCCGCCCGCCGCGACGCCCAGCAGGATCATCGCGGTGAGCGCCAGTCCTCTTGCACCAAGCCAGCGGTCCAGGAAAAGCCCGGCCATGAAGCCGGCGCCAATCGCGCCCGCCATGATGAGCCCGACTTGGCCCACCAGCGCGATCGCGGTCAACGCTGATAGTTGCGATTCCGGCTTGCCTCGAGGCAATGCTTGGCTGCTCCTCGCCGCCTGGGGAATGCCGCGGTCCGGGGATAACCCGCTTGGGTCCTATAAGCGCCGGGCCGACGGCGGAAGCGCGGAAACAACAGCGCGGCTTTCTTCAGTCCATGATTATGCGCTACGCTAGTCAAACCCTAACGCGCATCGTATCATAGGCGCGAGGACGCGTGCATCGTCACAGTGGTTTAAGCGGCTGGATGACGCCAGAACTTTAGCGGCGTGTAGATAAGCGCTGGGAGGCTTCAACGAAGTTTATGGGATCTTTTCGCGCGTATTGGCGTATTTCCGCCATTGCGGTATACACGGCGTTCTGGTTCGTCTTGCGTCTATGTGTGCTGCCCACTCACTGGCTCCACCAGCCTCTGGCGGCCA
>PUMX01000310.1 GCA_003552485.1 Candidatus Hydrogenedentota bacterium | reverse complement strand
CGATGCGCGATGAGATGCAGTCACAATCTGCTCCACAGATTCTCGAGCATAACAGGGCAAGCATACTGTGTAAACTGGCGGATTCCGTTTTTCGCGAGCGTCTCAGGGCAGTGCAGGAGCAGAAAAACGGCGTCAATCTCTAAGTGTGCGGTTGACGCCGTTCTTCCAAGTCAACCGCTAGACTCAATGCTCACTCCCGGAAGACAACACCCCAGTTTTGCCGACGAAAGACTTGCCTAGAGTTGCATTTGTCCGTTCAAGAGCCAGAAAGATAGTGGCCCCGGACAAAAACCTCGCCTACGGAAGCGAGGTTTCCGTTTCTTCAGCCATTGACTCCATCAATGCTCTCAGTTCCTCGACCCGCTCCGGATACTCATCCGCCATGTTGAAGCGTTCGCCAATGTCGCGTTCGAGATGGAACAACTCCGGTTCGCCCGAAACGAGTTGCAGCTTCCACGGCCCCTTGCGCACCGCCTGTAACTGCTGGTTACGGAAGTAGTGGTAGACCTGAGAGGGCGACTCGTCGGTCTCGCCGTGAATTAGCGGCCACAAATCGTTACCGTCGATGGGCCGGTCGTCGGGCACGGTAGCGCCGCCTGCCTTCAACAGGGTGGTGTACAGGTCCATCGAGTTGGTAGGCTCACGAATTGTCTGCCCCGCTGGCACGTCGCCTGGCTTCCACATGATGGCCGGCACGCGCACGCCACCTTCATAGGTGGTTCCTTTTGCACTTCGGAACGGCCCGGGCGAACCAGCGTGCCAAGGCTTATTCTCGAGTCCATATGGACCGGCCTGCACCATGCGGTCCGGCATGTTAATCCATGGCCCGTTGTCGCTAAGCCATACGACCAGCGTGTTATCCGCCACACCGGCCTCCTCCAGGGTTTCCATGATTTTGCCTGCGCTCCAGTCGAGCGCCTCCATGACATCGCCATACAAGCCCGCGCGCGATTGGCCTTGGAACCGCTCGGCTGTAGCAAGCGGCAGGTGCGGCATGGTGTAGGGCAGATAAAGAAAGAATGGATGCTCCGCGTTATCCCGGATGAATTGTACGGCTTCCTCGGTGTAGCGCACGGTTAGCTTGTCCTGCTCGACGGGATGTTCTATGGCCTCCGTGCCACGGTACAATTCCAGGGGTTCATCCGTCTGCACCCAAGGGCGGATCATGTCGTTGCTGTATAGCAATCCAAAATACTCGTCGAACCCGTGAGATGTCGGCATGAACTCCTCTTCAGCGTGACCCAAGTGCCACTTGCCCACGCACATGGTTCGGTATCCGGCCTCTTTCAAGGCCGTGGCCATGGTAATCTCCGAGCCCGGCAGGCCGTTAGACGACTCGGGTCCGATAACGCCCGCGACGCCGCCCGGGCGGACGGGGTAGCGTCCGGTGAGCAGCGCCGCCCGCGACGGCGTACACGCCGGCGGCACACACAGCGAGGTAAACCGCGTCCCCTCGGCGGCCATCTTGTCCAGATTGGGAGTACGGATCGTTGGATGGCCGTAACAGCCCAGGTCTCCATAGCCCGCGTCGTCGGCGAAAAGGAGCACGATATTGGGCTGTTGCGGATTGCTGTGCTGGGCCGCCGGCTTGGCCTGCGACAAGACCATACCCGCTGTCACCGCTGCAGAACCCGCCATGAATTGTCGCCGTGTAGTCTTCATTTGTTATCTCCTCCTAAGATGTCTCGCCGCGTTTACCCGTGAAGGGCAATGGTCTTACATCGTGCTAAGGACCTCGCTCCGTGGTTGCAGAACTTGGTCCCAAGTCAAACGTCTTAAGGCATAAGCAACCGCAAACACTATAACGGGTACGGCGAAGTATTCTCCAAGCGCGGTCGCAGGGCCTCGAGTGTTTGGCAATTGTGTTTGTCATTGATCTTCCAATCGCTCGGCGTTATGGTGTAATTAGGTTACAAAACAGTCTTTAACATGAAAGGGATTTGCCATGCGTTATCAGATGCGAGCCGCAGCACTCGCCTTCTTCCTTGGCCTCGTACTCGCCACATTCCCGGCGCCAGCGGAAACAACCTCCGCTCAAACCGTCGTGGCTGAACTGGAGGGACACGGAGATGATCTGGATCAACGAGTAGCAGAGGTGCTCACCAACCGTATTACGCGGCGCAGCGAAGTCAGTATCGCCGATGCCGGCGCAACTGACCCAGGCGGCGTGTTGCGTGTGGTCATGGGGCGCTATGGCGGCGATCCCGACTTTGATGCGCGCTGCGAAGATGCGGGAATGAGTCTGCCGGGCAATAGTGAACCCTATGAAGAAGGTTTCGCGCTGAAGACGGAATCCGTCAAACGAGGCGAAACGGTAGTGTTGTTGTGGAGCGCGGACAAGCGGGGACTCCTCTACGGCGTGGGCGAGTTACTGCGCGCATTGACCTATCAACCCGCTTCGCTCGAGGTTCCACCACTCGACGTAAGCACAGCCCCCGCTTACCGTTATCGCGCGGGATGGGCGTACCAAGGCACGACCATGCGACGGGACACAGGCGTCGACTTGTGGACCAATGAAGAGTGGGAGGACTATATCATTGATTTGGCCTTGGCGGGCGCAAATCTCGTGTACGCCCGCGAAATTGTGGAAGACGCCTTCGGCTTCGCCAAGTCCTTCGATTTGATGACAAAGACCGGCTGCCGCCCCAACCAGTTGATGTGGGATTATCCCGAAGAATGGCAGGCGACTAACCGCGGCCCTTACGTTTGCCCATCAGTCCCCGAGGCTCGGGAGGCGCTGCTCGAGTACTGGGACGACCAGTTCGCCAGGCGGCCCGCTCATGACGTGTTGCGTTTCTTCGCCGGCGATCCCGGCGGTTGCCATTGCGACGATTGCGACCCGTGGGGAGCGACGTTCATTAAACTCTGCGAAGAACTGGCCGAAATGTGGCTAGAGCGGCATCCGGACAGCGAAGTGCAAATCGCGAATCAAGACGTGGACAATGCGGGCGACGCCTTCATCTTCAAGTATCTCAACGAAGAACCGCGCGAATGGTTGGACGCCATCAGCTACGGTCCCGGCAGCAACGCCATGTCCACCTATTTCCGGCCCGAACTGCGTAAAGACCTTTTCGAATATCCACGGCATGGACCGATCAACCGGTATCTGGCCGAAATCCTGAACGAGATTCCAGGCCGGCACGATATCGTCCACTTCTCGGATATTAC
Organism: Candidatus Hydrogenedentota bacterium; assembly: GCA_003552485.1. GTDB lineage: Bacteria > Hydrogenedentota > Hydrogenedentia > Hydrogenedentales > SLHB01 > PUMX01. The sequence continues at coordinate 1,647 of PUMX01000310.1, read as the reverse complement.
GCACTGGATCAGCGCTCAGTACGAAGTGGAGAACCCGGATCCGCACATCGCGGAGGTCTTCGGCCGACGCGCGTTTCATGCGCGGCCCAAAGCATTTTACGAGATCTTCCAGCAGATTATGCCGTTCTCCGAAGGGGATATCCATTATTCCGAGGGGTATCATGACGAGTTCCATCAATTCATGTGGAACCGGCTGCTGTGGGATCCGCATCAGTCGCTGGATGAGGTGGTGGACGCCTACACTCAGTACTACTTTGGCCCCGAAGCCGCCCCGTACATGGCCGAGGCGTTGTATCAACTCGAAAAGAACCTCGAAGAGCCTCTCGCCACAAATACCGGCATCGATGAGTACTACTTTCTTGTGAAGAAAGCGGGATGGCGCATGCCGCAGCATTACAAGGACCAGGATCACCGCTGGCATCTGCATATGCAGAAGGCGGCGCTGGACAAGTACGTGCAGCTAAAGTTGCAGCGGGAAAAAGACAAGCTGGACCGCGCCTATGCCCATCTCGAACAAGGCCAGCGGGACGCCGCCGTAGACGAACTCGAGTACTGGGTCGTAGCGCCTTGTGTGACGCGCGCCCTCGAAGTGTTGAATGAACCCGATGAAGACGCGGACATGGAGTTGCTCCGCGCCGAAGCGAAGCGCTTTGGCGACATCACAGAAGAGCGCATCAAAGTCCGCAACCGCGGCTATTTCAATCTGGACGAACCACTGGTCGAAGAGCTTTCATGGCTCAAAAGCGAACTCGAAGAAATCGGAATGGGGCATGGGCGGCCCGAGGATCAGTTGCATCCCACGGAGCGCAAGCCGGCGATGGAGCGTATCCTCGGTTATGACGATCCCGGCCCCGGCGGTTTCTACGATGACGCAGGCAACCCCGGCCACCAGCCGAATCTGGTCCATGGGTCGAGCTTTAACGCGCGGGACTTCCTACATCCGGCCAGCCGGCCGTCGGAAAGCATGCTGGCGTACACGCTCGGCGACGACGAGGGTGTGACCTTCGAGTACAGCGAGCTGGACACCGACGCGCCCTATACACTGCGGATGACCATGGTCGCGCCGCGCGACATGCTCAGCGCCATGGCGCCCGATGACGTGGTGTGGAAACAGCATGTGCGCGCCAATGGCGAATATATCGCCCGCGATGTCGAGTATCCCGAATACGAACCTGAACGCTTCGAATTCGATATTCCGCGTGAATTGACACAAGATGGCCGCCTGACAGTTTCCTTGGAACCAGCCGAGGGCGCGTTGGGAACCTTGGTGTCCGAAGTCTGGGTGCTACGGGAATGACAATCGGCTGCTCATACGCTCCATATCGTACATACAAAGCTCTCGAACCTATGGAGGGTAAGTCATGAGGTTGGTCTTACTAGCGTTTACCTTGGCGTGGGCGCTTGCCGGCGCCATACCGGCTACCGCAGATTCGGAGGCGTCGGTTTGCTCCGCCGCTTCCGTGCTCATCGACACCGCTGGCTATGGTGACGACGCAGAAGCACGCGTGGCGGAAATACTCAAGGAACGCCTCCAGCGACGCAGCGATGTTGCGGTTTCTATTGGCGATGAGCCGAATGAACTGGGGCTGCGCATTTACCTGGGGCGCCTGGGCGGATCCGAAGCATACGATCAAGACTGTCGCGTCG
>PUMX01000374.1 GCA_003552485.1 Candidatus Hydrogenedentota bacterium | reverse complement strand
CCTTTCGACGGGGTGATCACCGAGGTGTTCGCCCGCCCCGGCGACACCGCCGCAGCAAGGAACCCGTTGCTGGAACTGGTCGACATGACGTCACTTGTTCTGCGATTCGCCGTACCCGAGTCGCAGGCGGCCAAGGTTGAGGTGGACATGCCTTTGACGGTTCGTCTTGACGCGATGCCAGACGCCAGCCGCTCCGCGCAGATTGTGCGTGTATATCCAAAACTCGATCCCAGCACGCGAACCCGAACCGTTGAAGCGGCGCTCGATGATCCCGCCAACCTTGCGCCGAACATGTTCGCCCGCGTGCGCCTGACACTCGAACAAGCCGAGGACGTGATCGTCTTGCCCACCGATGCCGTGCTCTTGGCGCCCTCCGGCGAAGAGATCGTGTACATCATCGAGGACGGGCGGGCCGAGCGGCGTCCTGTCACCTTGGGTATCGAAGAGGGCGGACGCGTCGAGATCGCGTCGGGCGTGGAAGCAGGAGAGCAAGTCGTCGTTGAGGGCAACGAGCAACTCGAGCCCGGCATGGCCGTGCGTACAGGGGAGGGCGAAGGACAAAGAGGCGACGGCCCCGCTGGTCGGCGCGGGGATGGTGAAGGACAAAGAGGCGAACCGCCCGCTGGTCGGCGCGGAGATGGCGCCAGACCCGGAGAGGGTTCCGGTGGGGGCGGCCAACAATGAGGATGACGCAGTACACGGTTTCTCGCCGCTTGGCGACTAGCGCCATTATCCTTGCCCTCACCGTACTAGGCTTTTACGGTCTCTGGCGGTTGCCGGTGGATTTCTTGCCGGACATCGAGTATCCGGAGGTGGGAATCCAGATTTGGTGGCGTGGCGCCACGCCTGACGAAATCGACAAGAACATTGCCGATGTTGTCGAACGTGAAATGGCCACGTTGGATCGCCTTGAAGCGCTGGAGTCCTCGGCAATCGATGGTATGTACGACCTTCGAATCCATTTCGAGTACGGCGCGGATGTCGATGTGGCCTATCAAGATGTGCTGGCCTCGATGACCCGGGCTAGGCGAAATCTGCCCCCCGATATCGAAGAGCCGCTGATACGGAAAGCGGATCCTTCCGAATTGCCCGTTATGCAGTTGGCCGTGAGCAGCAACGAATGGGACCTTGTCGAACTGCGGGAGTGGAGCGAGCGATGGCTGAACGATCAACTCGTAACGGTGCGCGGCGTGGCAGGTACGAATATCATTGGTGGCCAGCAACGCGAGATTCGCGTGCTTCTTGATCCGCCCGCATTAGAAAAACATGGGATTGCCTTGAACACTGTCCTCAACCGAATTGAGGAGGAAAACCTTGATCAATTCGCTGGCCGGATCATTGACAGCCGCAAAGAGATCATGGCCAGAACCACGGGGGAGTTCCAAAGCCTCGACGAGATTCGCTCGGTAGTTGTGGCTCGCGGGGGACAAGCGAAAGTGACATTGGGCGATGTCGCCACCGTTGAGGATGGGCACGAAGAAATCCGCGTCAACACACGGCTCGATGGGGAACCCTGCGTCAACCTTTCTCTCTTTAAACAAGCTGAGGCCAACACCGTGGAGGTGGCCGACGGCGTCCGGAAGAAGCTGGACGAGTTGGGAGCGGAGTTGCCTGGGGATGTGCAGTTGAGCGTCATCCAAGATCAGGCCGTCTACGTGCGGGACGCAATTAACAGCGTGCGCAACGCGGCCCTGCAAGCGGCGGTGCTCCTAGTGTTGGTCGTGTATCTGTTCCTGGGGAGCTTTCGCCAAGTGGTGGTGATGCTTTTGGCCTTGCCGTTGACCGTCCTTTTCAACTTCGGTCTTATGGATCTCGCCGGGTTCTCGCTCAATATCTTCTCTCTCAGCGGTTTGGTGGTCGCGCTAGGGGTGCTGCTAGACAACGCCATCGTTGTGCTTGAAAGTATCACGCGTAGACGCAACGCCTATCCCGAAGCGTCGGCTTCTGAGCACGCTATCGAGGGCACGCGTGAAGTGGGTTCCGCCATAGTCGCCGCCACCCTATCGTTCGTCGCTCTATTCATACCGTTCTTGCTGGTCCCAGGGTTGACGAGCCTTCTGTTCCGCGAACTGATCCTTGTCATGGCGGGCATCGTGGCAATCAGCTTGATACTCGCGATTACCCTTGTGCCCATGTTCACCGCCGTCCTATTCGGCAATACGAGTCAGAAAGGCGCGTCGCGATTCGAAGCATTGTTCATGCGGATTGCCGAACGATACGCGCAGTTGCTAGAGAGGGTGCTGCGTGGAAGCCCCGTGGTCTTGGGGGCGTTCGCGATCCTGTTGATCGGAGCCTTTCTACTAATTGGACGGTTGGATGGCGAATTCTTGCCGGAGATGGATGATGGCCGCCTCAGGGTGCGCGTGCAACTCCCCACCGGCGCGTCCGTGGCTGAAACTGACCGCCTCTTGCGCCGGGTCGAGCGGCAAATCGAAGATGAGCCCATGATAGAGCGCAGCTTCGCGTTGGCCGGGGGGCGAATCCGGGGGATGCACGTGCGCGAAATGGCCCACGAAGGCGAGCTGGATATCCAGCTTGTTCCGCGCGCCCAACGCGACATAAGCACCCGGCAGTATGTTTCCCAGCTTCGCCCGTCCGCCATGCAAGCCGAGATTCCCGGCTCAAGGGTTATGGTGAGGCCACAACGGGTTCGAGGCATACGCGGCCGCGCTCAGGCGGATATCGAAGTGCAAGTTAGCGGAGCAGAAATGAATACGCTCCTCCATCTAGCCGATGAGGCTGCGGCGGCCATGAACACCCTCGAAACCCTTGCCAACGTCGACATCACCATGGATATGAGCAAGCCCGAGTACCACATACGCGTGGACCGAGTGCGGGCCGCCGAATTGGATGTCTCCGTTGCGAGCGTGGCCAACACATTGCGTTCACTTATTTCGGGGGCCGTGCCCACGCGTTATCTTGATGACGGCGAGTACTATGATATTCGCGTCCTTGTTCCCGAAGGCGAGATGGCCTCGCGCCTCGATATAGCGAACCTTCCCTTAACCAACGCCGAGGGTAACCTCGTGCGCGTGCGCGACGTGGCGCGCGTCGAACGCGCAACGGGTCCCGTCGAGATAACCCGGGAAGATCAGGTGAAGCAAGTCGTTGTACAAGCCGACGTCCCTGCTGGCGCCAGCGCCGCTCAAGCGCAAGCCGAAGTGGAAGCGGCGCTGGCCCATCTTGATCTGCCCACAGGGTACAACATCTCCTACGGCGGAGAAGCCGCGCTTATGGAAGACTTGCGCGAAGCCGTGTACGCCGTGCTGGCCTTCGCTGTGTTTTTCGCGTTCGTCGTCTTGGCGGTGCAGTTCAACAGTTTGAAGCTTCCCGCGCTAATTCTGGGCAGCGTGCCGTTCAGTTTGGCGGGCTCCATCCTTCTACTCTATATAACCGGCGTCCCCATCGCTGCAACCGTGATCATAGGGCTGCTCGTGGTCATTGCAGCCACGGTAAACGACGGGGTCTTGTTGATGCTATTTGCCGGCCAGCTCCAGACAACGGATAACAAGACGCCCCGCCAAGCCGTGCGCGACGCCGCGCGAATCCGATTGCGCCCGCGCCTGATGATCACGCTCACCTCCATGGCCGCATTCGTTCCGCTCGCCATCAATTGGGGCGGCGGCGCCGAAATGCTGCAGCCCATGGCGGTGGCGGCCATCGGTGGTTTGTGCATGGAGATACTCGTGGCCATGTTCTTGATGCCGTGCCTCTATATGATGTTCACAAGGAACGCCGAAACAACGTAGAGCGCGCGGCGCTACGAGACAGCCGCGTCTATGAAATGGGATTAGGGGGCGATGCAACGCCGGCAAACTGCGGCGCATAGAAAACCCTCAGCCTTAGGCCGCCTGCAAAAGGGCGCAGCGTTGCGCGCCAAAGCGGATAGAATCTGCTGCAAAGGGGTTTGAAACGGAGTTCGCTATCGGCTACTGTGGACACGCCGAGGCGCGGCGGCCATCGGCGATTTCAACAACAATTTGCATATACGGCGCCATAATGAAAAGGAGACTTTGTCACTATGTCAAGAGAAGCAAGTACAGCCACGCGCGTTTCGCTGATTCTCTGCGCGTTTTGTGTTGCGGCTGTGACGCCGCTGTCCGCGCTGCACGCCGAAACAACGGGTCCGCACGTGGTGAAGAATCCGTATGAGAACGTGAACTGGGACCATGTTGAACATTTCAAGACGAACCTCCACTCGCACACCGTGTACAGCGATGGCCGCGCTGAGCCCGAGGAGTTAATTCAGAATTACGCTGACGCTGGGTATCACATCCTGGCGATCACGGATCACGATAATTACCACACGACGCGGGAAGACGAGCGTGAGACCGCACCCACGCATGAAACGACTTGGCCATGGACGCGCTGGATCGATGAAGAACCTTCCGAAGTCTGGGAGCGGGACGGCATGGAGACATCGGCGTTTTATCCGGGCTTGGGCGAGCGCGGGATGTTGGCGATCCGCGGCAACGAGCTGACATCGGATCCGCATATGGTCAGCCTGTTTAATGATTGCGGTTTTACCGAGCGCATCCGGGAGGCGGACGCCGATCATGATCGTGAACGGATGGGCTGCGTCGAGGAGAAAGGCGGCCTGTGCTACTGGGCGCATCCCACTCATTACGTTCCCGGCGGCAGTTGGGAGGACCGAGGGTTTCCTTGGGAGGAGGCCGTGGCGTATTTCGGCGATTTGATTGCGGAATTCGACAGCACGTTAGGCGTTGAAATGCAGTTAGGCGGGGCGCGCGGCCTCGAAGAAGAGCTTTTTGACCGGCTCTTGGCGGCGTATTACCGCGACCACGATATCTTCATTAAGG
>PUMX01000529.1 GCA_003552485.1 Candidatus Hydrogenedentota bacterium | reverse complement strand
TCCACATCCCAGAACGCCGCGCCAGCACGAGCTAGCGCTAGGCGACGGCCTTTTCCCTTTACACGCGTGCATACACGTGTGTGCGCACTGTATAAGCCGCGCTGATTGTAGTCACCGGAGCACATCCGTTCAACCCTCGAATTGCCTCACAATAAACCGATCCGAACGCGCTTCGTTGCCTCACGAAAGAAATCGATCCGAAATGGATGGGTTTTTTGCTTGATCAATCCGCTCTCTCACAGCAAACGAGGAGGCAAGGAATGTGGCGGGCGAGGCCATGCCAGCCCGGCGGTTACATTGGTGTTAAGCGCACGCCACCTCTTGTAGAATGAACGCAAATCGAACTCGCATTGACGGTATAGCCACGCGCGCCCGTGATCTGAATCTGGACTTGGGCCGCAAACCGCCAAACACCTTGGGGAGAATCAGCCATGAAACGCTGTGCAACAATCTCTTGTCTCATCCTATGCGCCGTGGCCCTTGCCAATGCGGAAGCGCTGCTCGATAACCCGGACTTCTTGCCCGGGCGCGACGGCGAATCGCCGGAAGGCTGGCGGTTCCGAGCTTACGGAACCGATGCGTATAGCCTTTATGACCCCGAAGGCGGCGTGGACGAAACAGGCGCTGTGGGTGTGCGCAGCCGGGACGATGATGAACGGGGATCCTGGTTTCAAACATTGCAACTGCCCGGCAACGGTCATTTGGCGCTGACGGGATGGTATCGCACAGAGGATATCAGCGGCGATGAAGCCGCTATGCTGCGCGTAACCTGGCGGCGCGACAACGCCGATGACCTGGTGATAAGCGACGAGCGGATCGCGCTTGCATCCGTGGACGAATGGACCCGTTTTGATCTGTTGCTGCCCGCCCCGGCCGAAGCCGTGGCCGCGACCATCGATCTATTCAACTACTACCAACCCGGCGTCACTTGGTGGAGCGGCGTCCAGGCGCGGCCGCCGGACACGACCGGCCGCGAAGCCATGGAGCAGTGGGCGGAACACGCCAAGCTGCTCGAGGGCGAACCGGCGGCCGATGGCTCGAATCTGCTGCCGAATCCCAGTTTCGAACTCGACGTGGGCACACCCGGCGCGCCGGACTTCTGGGAGCCCGGCGGAACGAGCAATGAGGGTTACCCCGTCTCATCGGCTCAGGCGCCGGCCGGTTCCGTGGAAATGCGCTACGAGACGGCCCGCGGGCGCAGCGGGGATCGGAGCGTCGCGGTCGAGTGCGTTACCAACGCAGGCCGGGGCGCTTGGACGGCCACCGTTCCGCTGAAACCTGGTCCGTGGGTGTTCGAAGCCTGGCAAACAACTCGCGGAATGGATCCCGAACCGCGCCAGGGACCCGTCGCGCGCGTCAGCGCGTTGGATGAACAGGGCAGGGTCATTCTGCATTTCTATGGGTTCGGCGCAGCTTCTGAGAACGATTGGGCGCCCGTCGAGCTGCGCTTCGACGCGCCGCCGGGCGCTTCGTCGGCGCGGATTGAATTGCGCAACGCATGGGCTCAGGGAACGGTGTATTGGGACGACGTCTATCTTGGCGCGGACGTGGAACGGCGCGGGCAATTGGAAGATGAACGGGCGGAGGATCAGCGCCTGCTATCGGAAGCAAGAGGTGAGCTCGAACAGGCGCGTGAACAGGTTGCGGCGTTGCGAGAGGAACAGACCGGCGCGGCGGGCGCTCTGCTCGCCGCCGCGCTCGATTGGGCGCTGGACGACGCCGCGTTGGCCATTGAAGCGCAATTGGGCCGGGACGCAATGACGACGCTGACGGACGTGACGGATTATCTGGCCCGGGCGGACGCGATTCTCTCGGAGACCGAACTCGACGGCACGGATAGCGAAGACGATGGCAACCCCTACGTGGACCGACTCAACCGCGGTATGGAGTCACTGGCGGAGAACACGGCGGTGTACCGCAAGGGCGAAGAGGGGTACCGCGAAATCGAGGGCTCGTGGACTTTTCGCGGCGTTGGGCAAGACGCTCATGTGCTGGCCTGGGCGCTGCTCGACCCCCGCAGCAATCTGCAGTACGAGCCGCGGCTGCTCAAACGGTTATTGACGCATGTGCAGGCCCTTGCGGACCACCACCTCGGCGGCAGCGTGACGCCTCACCGCGATTCGCGGGACTGGAACATCGACCGATTTGCGCTGGCGCCAACGCTCGACGCGCTGATGCAACTTGAAGCGGCGGCGCCTTGGCTGATACTTCCGTCGAAACGCGAGGCTTGGCGGTGCGCGTTTCGGGAGATGATCGAGTATCAGTACCGCACCTATGGTTTCCGCTACTACGAGCATGATCCGCCGGATCGTCCGCGGTTGTATCCGAATATGGACGTGCATTATCTGCTTATCATGGGTATCGCGCACAAAATGTTCGATGAGGAACGCTACGCCGCTGAAGCCGACCGCTTTGTCGATCTCATGGACGAGGGGTTGTTTCCCATGGGGGCATGGACCTATTCCAATATGCAGAATGAAGTGTATGTGTATCACCGCCACAACACCCTGCTCCTGGCGCGGTACTACCAGATTACTGGTTGCGAACACGCGCGCGGCATTCTGGACCGCTCCCGCCCATTCTATCCGCTCATGCACACGCCAGAAGGCATGGTCGAGCATTACACGGACGTGTCATGGAAACACACTTGCTCGCCCGCCAGCCCCGGAGGCGCCGAGGTCAAGGCGGGCATGTTCGATTGCGCGGAAAACAAACGGGCCGCACTGTATGCCTCGGAATGGGGCGGTCACGAGAGCGGCGTGACCGCGGTGCGCGTGGTCGACTGGTGGAAAGACATCGAACCCGCCGAACCCGAGGACGATTGGCTCATCTTCGACGAGAACGTCAAGGGTCCCCGGGGCCAGTACGGCCGTTTCTCTTTCGCAGGCACGACACGGGTCGCGCCCGGCGGGGGCATCGGCCGGGACACGTTCGTGGGTTGCATGATCACCGACCCGGAGGGCGGCCGCCGTCCACTCGACGCCGCGCTGCAAATCGCGACAATCCAGTTTCAACAAGAACTCGGCGGCGCGCATTGGAGTAACGCGCGCTACCATTCCGGCCACGAACAGCACAGCGTCCTTGTCGCGCCCGAATTTGGGTCGCAGGCGGTGCGCTATCGGGTCACCCGGCCGCGCTGGGGCGCGCCGAGCAGCGATTATCCGTGGGAAGGCGTCCAGCAGTGGTTCATGTCGCGCAACCGGCTAGTGGGCATGCTCACATTGCGCCCCCTCGAAGATACCGAAGCGGCGGGCGTCTGGGGACGCCTGAACTTTGGCAAGGACAAGGATTTCGAGTCCATTGCCGACGGCGAACACAACTACGGCCGCCTGCGGGTCCGCATTCATGAACACAACTTCGACCGCATCGAAACGCCCCGCGCTGAAAGCGATCCGGGACTAAGCACGCGAAGCCGGGAGTTATTGCTTAAGGACGCGCAGTCCTTCGCGGATGGCGCCGATACGCATACATACGAGGCGGGCACAGAGCGCTTCTACGTGACGGAAGTATTTCCGGACAGCTCCGGGCCCGCGGAAGCCGTCGAGGCGATCCGCGAAGGATCGATTCTTGGCTTGGCAATCACGGAGGGCGCGCAACAGATCACGGTTCTCCACAACCAAGGCGACGCGGACGCCACGCACCGCCTTGAAGTAAACGGCGAAACCGTGCAAGTGCATACTCCCGCCGACGAAGCTGGAACGGCGCAGCCGGTTGACGGCGTGCTGGAAATCGAGATACCCGGGCGCGCCCACGCGGTGGTCGTCAGCGCAAACTGATCCCTTGCGCGAACGGATGGCGTGAACCGCCGACTTGGACATTATGTTCCGCCGGCTTTTCTCAAGAGAATCGGGCGGCGACCGAAAAAGTGGGGCAAGGGTAACGCTGCCGCCCGGAATGACCGGCGGCGAGACCCATGCTTTCTTTGAATCACAACGAAAACGCGACGGGGCGATGGGGAGAATCAATGACGGGTCACGTTTTGCGGAGCGGCGTACTAATCACCACCTTGGCGGCGGGCCTGTGTCTGCTGGCCGCCGGACCCGATTCGCGGATTTACCCCTCGTCTGCGCAAGTAGGCGCTGAATCGGGCTGGTACGAATCCGGTTATACTCCGCCATCCCGCGTTCGTGGCGTCCCTCTCGAGAAGTCCGGCCAATATGATCACGGCGACCCCACGGGATACGAGCAATACATGCTCGAACTCGTGAACCGCGCGCGCGCAAACCCGGGCGCGGAAGCAGATCGGCTCGGCATCGATTTGAACGAGGGGCTGGACCCCGACGAAATCAACGATACGCCGAAGCAACCCTTGGCCTTTCATCGTCTGTTGATTGACGCGGCCATCGGCCACAGCGAATGGATGCTCGACGCCAATACGTTCAGCCACACGGGTGAAGGGGGCAGCAGCGTTCGGGAGCGAGTCGAGGCGGCGGGCTATCCCTTGTCTGGCAGTTGGCGCATTGGTGAAAACATCGCCTGGAAAGGCACAACCGGCGCCATCGACTTGAGCCGATTCGTAGCCGATATGCACGACGCGCTTGTGAAAAGTTCGGGCCACCGCCGCAACATCATGAATCCGGAATTCGAAGAGATAGGCGTGGGCATAATGACAGGGCCGTATACGCATAATGGCGTGACGTATAATACCTCCATGGCGACACAAAAGTTTGCGCGCTCCGGCGGCGCCGCCGCGCCCTTCGTACTGGGCGTGGTGTATGAAGACTTGCACGGCGACGGTTTCTATACGCCCGGCGAGGGCGTCGAGGGGATGCGCGTCGACGTTGATGGCTCATCCTTCTACGCAATCACTTCGGGTTCTGGCGGTT
>PUMX01000090.1 GCA_003552485.1 Candidatus Hydrogenedentota bacterium | reverse complement strand
TCATCGTCAAACCGCCAACCGGCCACCGCTACAATCCGCGCCAAGTCTTCCTCGACTTCGATGTCCGCCCATTCCTCGAACACATGACGCACGCCATCGACATGCCAGATGTCCGCGTGCCGTTCGCCGCGATGCACGTTCGGCCAAGCCCAGAACACGCCGCGGTGGTGGTAATGATCATCCGGAAAATGCTGGGTCAACACGTCGCCGTCGAGTCCGTACAGCGGATGGATGTAGCACGAAAGCCGGTACCGCTCCTGGTGCTCTTCGTCCATATCATCAAGCACCATGACGCCGGAATTGTAGACAAACACCGGTTCACCGTCTTCGTAGAGCCGCAGATGGTCTTCGTCGCGCTCATAGGAAAACGACGCCTCCGAAACCGGCGCGAGCAGGAGCATCGCCGCCGCCAGACCCACGCAAAGCGTTCCGGCTGTTACTGACTGTATTGTACGCATGGTTGTGCTTACGCCTCCTTAATCGTTCGGGTTTCCTCGTCCCACAACATCTTCTTACCCGCATAACATGCCAGATATCCCATGACGCCCGCCACCGATTGCGCATAGCCAGCGTGAATATCAGCGTTGGTCTCGAGGCGGTTGGCCCGGATGCAATCGATCCAGTTCTCGAGATGAAGCCAATCCATTCCGGGGCCCTCGGGTTCTTGTTCCACCGTTACGCTTTCCTCGATCCGCTCGGGACCGTCGATCGCGCCGGCGCCCCGCAACGTCCAGCTCGTCGTGTCAAACACGCCGTTGGCGCCGCTCATGTAGGTTTCCAGCGGTTGATCGCTATTGCCCAGCCGCGAGAAATGGCGCAGAAGATAACCCGATGGGAATTCGTAGGTGATTTCTTGCGTATCGGCGTTTTCCCGATCCGTCCAAACCGCATGGGTTTCAATACCCACGGCGGAGTTCGGAATGGGATCCTCGCTGAACCACTGGATCACGTCGATGACGTGGCTCCCTAGCAGATTGACAAGCCCAAGCGCGCAGTCCCGATAGAGATGCCAGCACCGGAATTTGCGCGCGTCAAAGGGTTCGCTGGGAAGATACGCCAGAAACTGATCCCAATCCACGTCTTCTTCATGGACGTCGTCATAGTCGCGTATCCAAGAAGGCACATTACGATTCCAACCGGCCTCACAGACCACCAGTTGACCTAGCACGCCCGTTTGAATCAACTCCGCAGCGGCCTGGTATCTAGGATGCGAGCGCCGTTGCGTGCCAACCTGGCAGACCACTTCATTCTCGACAACAGCGTCCAACGCGGCGTTGGCGTCTTCCATGCGGTTGGCCATGGGTTTTTCGACATAGATGTGTTTTCCCGCGCGGGCTGCATCGGCCGTGATGGGGCTATGATGCAGGTCCGGCGTTGCGATGAGCACCGCGTCGACCTCGGGATGCGCCAACAAGTCTTCGTGGCGCGCGAAGGTTTGCGGACGGCGCCCGGTTTCGGCTTCCAGCCGGTCCGCGGTATCGCCAAGGTTGCGAGACCACACATCGCAGACCGCGGGAAACTCGAGGTTCCAGCTCTCGCGTTCTCCTAGCAGTCTACGCAGCAGGCTGTTGCCCCGGTTGCCACAGCCAATGACCGCAACGCCAATACGCTCGTTGGGGCTGGCCGCCCGCGCTGTGGGGGCAAACATCGCGCCGGCAGTTACAGCAGCGGCGCTTGTCATGAACTCACGGCGTGAAGGTTGCACTAGACGTTTCTCCTTTTCGAACCCATTTGGCTTACGCTCCACTCAAACGTTAATCCCTACAAGTTTGCCGGTGCGTTGCGAAAGATCGCGGACTTTGTCCTCATCCACCTCGATACCCAAGCCAGGCCCCTTCGGCACGGGGACACGGCCGTCAACCACTTCAAACGGATCCGCCAGCACGCTTTCGCCCAAGAACTGCGGGCCATTGAGCGCCGCCGGGTACTCGAGGCCAAAGGCGCTGTACAGAATGAGCGAGGCGGCGAGAGAGACGTCGGGGTCGGTAAGGCCGCTGCCAAGAAACAACAAGCCAGCGTTCTGCACTATCTCAATCTGCTGAACCGCCGAAACCAATCCGCCGCACCGCGCCGGCTTCATGGCGAGCCCGTCGCAGCAACCCAACGCCACGTATTCCTGAACCTCGACAGGCGATATCATGCCCTCATCAAGAATGATAGGGAGCGCGCCGAGCGCGCGCAGCCGCTGATAACCGCTGATGTGGTTGATCATGATGGGTTGTTCGAGGACGGGAACGCCCGCGTCCGCCAGCCTCGGCAGGGCCTCCATCGCGGTGGCCAAATCGTAATCGCCGTTAGCGTCGGCCCATAGGAAGCCATCGGGAACGAGCTCCTTAACGATCCGACACATCTCGAGGTCGAAATCGAGGTCCGGCGCGACCTTGACATTAAAATGTTCGAAGCCGCGCTCTTTGCCTTGGGCTACGAGTTCTTCGAGTTCGTCGAGGCGGGAGGGACTCAACGTCCAGCTCAGAACGACTTCGTCGGCCGTCGAGCGTCCCCAGAGTTCCGCAATGTTGCGGCCGGTCACTTTGCCAATGAGATCGTGCAAGGCTATATCGAGGCCCGCTTTGGTGATCGGCGCGCCGGTCGTCCAGCCGTTGGCGATTTCACGGTTCATGTCCGCGTGAATGGCGTGCAACTCGAATGGATTGCGGCCAATCAACAGCGGTCTCAGATAATGCTCCAAGGCGATGACGGCGCTTTCGAGCGTTTCGTAGCTCCATCGCGGCACCGGCACGCTCTCGCCCCAACCAACCGCGCCGTCGTCGGCCGTCACCTTGATAAGCACCGCCGGGCGGCCGGCCCCGGAGACGGGGCCTTCAAGAAATCTGAACCGCATCACCGTGGGATAACGCACGGCGAAACATTCGATGCGCTCAATCTTGACCGGGGCAACGGGTTCGGCCGCCTCGATATTCGAGGCCAGCGCCAAGCCCGCCGCGCCGATGGCGCTCATTTGGATGAACTCTCTGCGTGTCCAGTTGGCCATGCTTTGTCCTCCCTTCCGCGATCCCTTATACGAGACATCCTATTACGATCTGGCCGCGCGCCAGTGGCGCAAAGCACTATACTAGAATTCAGCCGGTTGGTCCACGACAATTCCATCGGCGGGGATCGCAGGCAGGTCTAGCGTCCTGCCCCAGGGACTGCCTGTGGCAAAGCGCCGTCGCAACGCCTGCGCTCTGGCGTGGGGCGGTAAGAGGATGGGGAGAGCATTCGCCATTTGAAGACGCAGAGGCTGGGAATAGTTGAATCGAAGCAAGCTACGCAGAACAAGCCCGAGCCACAGCAGTGCGCGGCCCACGCCTGCCCCAAGGAGGAATGAGGGTGAGTCAGTGAAGAGGATGAGAGTTTGTCGAGTTGGCCATACCGCCGTTCGAGCCCATGCGGTTCGCAATCTCGTGGTGCCGTTCCATGGCGAGGCGAAGGAATTCGTCGGCGAGGTTCGTATCTACCGGAAAACTAGTAAGCGTGTACCCGTACCCCCCGACCATCTGTTCAAGTTCTACAGATAATCTGTTTATCACATGACGGGCGCCTTCTTCAGGGGTTTCGACAAGCAATACGGCCAGCCCCGCCTTGCCTAGCAGGAAAACCTGATCGGAGCTGCGCACCTCCTCGCTTAAACGCCGGCCCAATGCGGGAACGGTATCCATATGCTCCTTGGGTGCGCAGACCGTTACAAGCGAGGCCGCAGCCGGATAGCGAACGGCGCGCTCGATCTCCTCCTGAACCCGCGTGCGCAAGTATGTCTCGGTTCGCAAGCCCGTACTAGGATCCCGGTGCGCCAGCTTTTCAAGAAGATTGCAGCGCCGTTCAAGTTCACGGCGTTTCGCCGTCTCCTCGCGCAGTTGATCTTGTAAATCCTCCACGGCCGCTTTCCACTTCGCGATGTCTTCATCCATGAAACCGAATACTCCCTCCCTCAACCCCCTTAGTCCCCCTTAACTATTAGCAAATTTCGTGCCCAATCGAGAGAAGTATAGGGAAGTCCAATAATGACAGATATTTCGCTTGTTGTCCCGTCGTCAAGCACGTCCGAGAAACGTGGTCATAGTTTGCTCACGTGTTCGATAAGTTGTCAGACTTGAATAAACATTGACAACGTTGACAACAATGGTCAAGGCTGACTCTTGACACATTACCCCCGTTAGGCTACCATAGCCTCTTGGATTATACCATCACTTGGGGAAATGTGCGCGGGGTTCCACGCGGAGAGGGAAGACGCCGTGAGCCAAGCTCATTCGAGCCCGCACCGCCAGAGTATCCTGGTCGTCGAAGATGACGCCGATCAGCGCGAGAATCTCGGTCGGACCATCGAGAGACTCGGATACCGTTGCGTCTGCGCCGCGAATTGCACGCAAGGGCGCAACGAATTCGTGGAAAACCGGTTTGCCTGCATGCTGGTTGACCTCGGTTTACCCGACGGCAGCGGTATAGCCCTGCTCAATGAATTCGTCGAGACCGACGCCTGCCTGGTAGCGGTCATACTGACCGGAGACAACACGGCCGAAACGATCGTGCAGACGATGCGCGCGGGCGCGTTTGACTATCTAACGAAGCCGGTGGACGCCACGACGTTGCAGGCGGCCATCGCGCGCGCGCTGTCTCATCATGCTGTTCTGCACGAGCGCGCTGAACTGGTACGCTTGCTGCTCGAGGAGCGCGAGGCGCTGCGGGCGCGTGTCGACGCCGCCACGGCGGACTTGCGGCAGTACGCCTCGTTGTGCGAGACAAGCAATCTCCGTTTACGCGCCTTACTGGGTTTAACCCGCCTGTCCAGCCAGTATTACTCCGAAGAAGCGCTGCTGCGCGATGTTTTCAAGGAGATGGCGC